>JAUMVD010000018.1:0-32112 GCA_030530285.1 Bacillota bacterium
ATAGGACCATTGAGCAGGAAGCCCCCCACTTCTACAAGTGGTGGGAGCATGTCACAGTTTCAGAAATATTGAAAACTTACAGTAACGAGGGGAAGGACTACCGATTCAGTATTTTCTATTACAGAGGTAAAGATAAAAAAGCATCCGGAGAAAACGAAATCGATTTGATCATTCAGGAAAATGGTGTTTTGTATCCGATCGAAATCAAAATGACTGGAAATCCAAAAGCAAGTATGGCATCCGCTAATCAGATACTGGATAAGATACCAGATAAGAAACGCGGAATGGGAGTTATTCTCTGCATGATCGATAAGAAAACATATCTAAGAGACAATCTGGTTGCTCTGCCAATAGAGTATATTTAGAAAAGTTTGGACATGTTCCCGAGGAAAGGCGATTTTGACATTCATAATGTCCACTCTTGCCATTGCGAGTGCGTATGCCTGATGTCAAAAGTGAAGTAAATAAGAGGCTCTGAAGATTGGCCTGAGAATGGTCATATTCTAGGAACCTCTTTTTTATTGTTCTAACAGTAGTCCTGTGCACTGGAACAGGGACAGGGTTGAGACTAGAACCCCAGGGGGAAGGTACATCTCCAGGGGGTACCAGGCCGGGTACGGTGCCGGTCCTGCGCGTGTGCAAAAGGCGAAATCAAAATCACACTGCCATTTTGATTGGAGATAAATCCTCGAAGCATATCAGACAGCTATAGGCTTTTTTCTTTTCCGGGAACGCAGGACGGGTGTATAATGGGTTCGAGAAATCGATATTGATTCCAGATGATTTGGAACCGTCAGAACGGTAAGTGTCAATTTGATAAAGGAGAGTATAGGCTCACCATGAGAGATTTAGAAAAACGTACATGCCGCATAGCACTGGTTCAGGCTGAACCGGTCCTGTTCGATAAGCAGGAAAGTCTGAAAAAGGCTCTGGGGTATATCGAAGAAGCGGCGAAAAGCAAAGCGGAACTTATCGTGTTCCCAGAACTGTTTATTCCCGGGTATCCTGTTGGTTTGAACTTCGGATTCAGTGTCGGCAAAAGGACGGAGCCCGGCAGAGAAGACTGGAAGAGATATTATGATGCTTCCGTTGTAGCAGCTGGAGATGAGTTCGCCCAGCTTGCGAACGCCGCCAAAAAGTCCGGCGCATATATCAGCATTGGCTTTTCTGAGAGAGATGCCGTCGGAGGTACCTTGTACAATAGCAATGCCATCTTCGAGCCGGACGGAACTTTTAAAGTGCATCGCAAATTAAAACCTACAGGATCAGAACGGCTTGTGTGGGGAGATGCTGATCAATACTATTTCCCGATCACGGAAACCCCATGGGGACCTATAGGCAGTCTCATATGCTGGGAAAGCTATATGCCGCTTGCGAGAGTCGCTCTTTATCAGAAGGGGATCACGATTTACATCTCGCCAAACACAAACGATAACCCTGAATGGCAGGCAAGCATTCAGCACATCGCGATAGAAGGAAAATGTTATTTTATTAATGCCGATATGATCATCAGAAAAGAGTCTTATCCCGATGATCTGAATGAAGAAACCGCGGTAGCCGCTTTGCCGGATATGGTGTGTCGTGGCGGCAGCTGCATCATAGACCCGTACGGGCATTATGTTACGGAGCCGGTATGGGATGAAGAGACGATCATATATGCTGAGCTGGATATGAATCTTCCGGCCGCATGCAAAATGGAACATGATGCAGTAGGGCATTACGCAAGACCGGACGTATTGCAGCTGACCATAACAGATCGATAAGTTCCGTTTTGCCTCTATGGACAGAATGCCGACGTGAAGAAAGTAGAATAGCTATAGTTCAGATAAGGAGAGACGACATGCGATACGAGGACATCGTTCGAAATGAAGAAATACTCGAGTATTACGAGAGGGGCAACGCGATACTGGATGCTCTTGGGTATACGGATCATTCCACGATCCATACGAAGCTGGTGGCCGAAAACGCCGCGAAAATACTGGAGGAGTTCGGACACAGCAGCAAGGAGATAGAGCTTGTCAAAATCGCAGGTTTTATGCATGATATCGGCAACGCGGTCAACAGGCATCACCACGCGGAATACGGCGCGCTTCTGGCCAATGAGATATTAAAAGAGACCGATATGAAGCTAAAAGACCGCGTGAGAATCGTGTCGGCCATTGCCAACCACGATGAATCAGACGGAGTCGCCGCGGATCCCATTTCTGCCGCTTTGATCATCGCGGACAAGACAGATGTGAGAAGGAGCAGGGTGCGCGAGAAGGATCCGATACTCTTTGATGTGCACGACCGCGTCAACCATGCCGTGACGGGCACGAGGCTCAGGTGCGGCGCAGAAGAAAAACGCATCACCCTCTATCTGACCGTAGACGAAAGCATCTGCACCATGTATGAGTATTTCGATATCTTTCTGGACAGGATGACCATGTGCTCCCACGCCGCCAGAATACTTGGCGCGAACTTCTCCTTAAAAGTAAACGGACAGAAAGTATTATGAGCAGTCAAACGATGGACGTCACAGACAGACTCAAATCCCTTCAGGATACCGGGTATCGGGATTTCCAGAGCAAACTCATCCCTACGGTCAGTAAAGAACGGATCATAGGCGTCAGGACTCCGCAGCTGCGGGCACTGGCCAAGAGCCTGTACAGGGATGAGGATATGAGCGGGTTTCTGCAGAGCCTTCCTCACGGGTATTTCGATGAGGATCAGCTTCACGCCTTCATCATATCGGAGATAAAAGACTTTGACCTTTGCATTGCAGAAGTGGAAAGGTTTTTGCCGTACATCAACAACTGGGCCACATGTGACCAGCTGTCTCCAAAAACATTCAAAAAGCATAAGGACATGCTGCTTTCCCATATCCGAAGCTGGATCTCTTCGGAGGCGACCTACACCGTCAGATTCGGGATCGGCATGCTCATGCAGCATTTTCTCGACGATGCCTTCAGCGGGGAATATCCTGAGATGGTCGCGGGAATCAAGTCGGACGAATACTATATCAACATGATGATCGCCTGGTACTTCGCCACCGCGCTGGCAAAACAGTATGACGCGGTGATCCCATTTCTAGAGGAGCAAAGGCTCGATAAGTGGACCCACAACAAGGCCATACAAAAGGCCAGAGAAAGCTACAGGATCACTCCGCAGCAAAAGGAATACCTCAAAGGGCTGAAGATAAAATAGATGATATTCGCCAATTTTACTCATAAGGAACAACGCATATGAAAACCGCAGACGTGATCATTATAGGGGCAGGAGGCGTGGGATGCGCCATCGCCAGAGAACTGTCCAGATATAGACTTGACATCACCGTACTGGAAAAAGGCTGCGACGTAGCCGGCGGCACCAGCGGCAGGAATTCCGCCGTGGTCCACGCAGGCTTCAACAACAGACCGGGCAGCCTCATGGCCGGACTTTGCGTCGAAGGAAACAAAGGCTTCGAAGCGCTTTGCGCGCAGCTTGACGTGCCCTACAAAAAGACGGGCAAGCTCATCGCGGCCTTTGATGATGAAGATATCGCCTCCCTGCATCACCTGATCATACAGGGAGAAACCAACGGCTGCAGCGGTCTGCGGATCGTAAGGGGAGAGGAACTGAGAAGCCTTGTTCCGGGAACGGATGCCATAGCGGGCATGTACTCCCCGGAAACGGCCATATTTGATCCCTTCACGTACTGTATCGCCCTGGCCGAGAACGCTCTGTCCAACGGAGTCCGCTTCAGACTGCAGCGCGAAGTGATCAAGATCGATGCGGAGCAAGACGGGATGTTTTGCGTGCGCACCGCAGCAGGCGAGACATTCAGAAGCAGATATCTCATCAACTGCGCGGGCCTTTATGCCGGCAGCATATCGGAGATGGCAGGCGGTGAGAGCTATAGAATATACCCTTGCAGGGGCGAGTACTTCATTTTGGATAAAATCGCGCCGGAGATTTTGCCGATGCCCGTATATCCGGCGCCTAAGAAAGGCATCGGGGGTCTGGGAGTCCACCTGACGCCCACTATGGCGGGAAATATCATCATCGGCCCCAGCGCAGAATACATCGACGACCGGGAAGACTATTCCTGCAGCCGGGAAGTGATGGATAAGCTCCTGGGGGAGGCGGAGACGTTGCTTCCTGCCATAGACAGAAAGTACATCATCGGAAACTATGCCGGCATCAGACCGAAACTGGCGCCGCCGGGAGAGGGCGGCTACCGTGACTTCGTGATCAAAGAAGACGAGCGCCAGCCTCATCTCATCAATCTTATCGGCATCGAGTCGCCGGGTCTGACGGCGTCCTATCCCATCGCCCGCAGGGTGCGGGATATCCTGTCACAAAGCCTGGAGCTTGCCGAAAAACAGGACTTCATTCCGGATCGGAAGGGCCCGGTGCGGTTCCGCGATCTCAGTGAAGCGGAGCAAAAGGCGCTGATCCAAAAGGATCCCGAATATGGCAGGATCATATGCAGATGCCAGAAAGTCACCAAACGGGAAATCAGAAACGCCATCGAAAATCCACTGGGTGCCAGATCCATATCAGCCATCAAATACCGCGCCTGGGCAACCACAGGGCGTTGCAACGGAGGCTACTGCCTGAGCCGGATCGTGGACATGCTGGTGGACGAATACGGGATGAATCCGGCGGAGATCACCTACAGGGATCCGGGAAGCGAAATGTTTACAGGAAACGTGAAATGAAGAAATGTGATGTCCTCATTATCGGCGCAGGGCCCGGAGGTCTTGCCGCCGCGGAGGGAGCAAAAAAATATGGAGCGGGGCGTGTTATCGTTTTGGAACGGGACAGCCGCCCGGGCGGGATACTGAATCAGTGCATCCATGACGGATTCGGGCTGGTCAGATACAATAGCCAGCTCACGGGGCCGGAGTACGCCATCCGGGCGGTCCGGGAGGCCTTGACAGAAGGCGCAGAAATCCTCACCAGCCGCCATGTGATCAGCATCGCGAAAGCAAAGGCAGAAGATGCAGCTGATCCCGGGTTCATGGCAACATGTATCAGCGAAGAGGGGCTGGAAGAAATCTACGCCAAGGCCATCGTCATGGCTACGGGATGCCGCGAGAGGACGAGAGGCGCCATATCGATTCCGGGATCAAGACCTGCAGGCGTGTTTACTGCGGGAGTCGTGCAGAACTTCGTGAACCTCAGGAATATCATGCCCGGCAATAAAGTCGTCATCCTCGGATCCGGAGATGTGGGCATGATCATGGCCAGAAGACTCAGCCTGGAAGGGGCACAGGTCAAGGCTGTCATCGAAATCATGCCGCAGCCGGCAGGGCTTGCCAGAAACGTGAGCCAGTGCATCTATGATTACGGCATACCGCTTTACTGCGGACACACCGTGTCGAAGATCAACGGCAGCAAGAGGCTGACCTCCGTTGAAGTATCAGAGCTTGACGGGAAGATGAGACCTGTCCCCGGAACAGAGCAGGTGATAGAATGCGACACTCTGGTGATATCGGCGGGGCTGATCCCCGAAAACGAAGTGGCGAAAACCATCGACATCGCGCTTGATGAGAAGACAAACGGCGTGATCACGGATTCCTTCCTGCAGACCAGCGTGCCGGGGATCTTTTCTTGCGGCAACTCCAGAAAGATACTGGATCTTGCGGATTTCGTGTCGGAGCAGGGTGAAGCGGCCGGATCCAATGCAGCTGCCTTTGCGCTGGGAAGGGAGCTGAGTGTGTGGCAGGAAACACCGGGATCATCCATGGAAAAGGGCTATCCGCAGGAAGGCGTAGTGACGTGCATCTTTTGCCCGAAGGGCTGCAGCGGACCATATCAATGCAGCAGAGGCGAGGAATTCGCCAGGAGAGAAAAGACGGATCCCGTGAGATTTCTGACCACTACCGTCAGGGTGTCCGGCTATGAGGCGAAGCTTCTGGCGGTGAGATCACAGCGGCCGGTCCTGAAGCGGGATATGAAGATGATCATAGGCGCTCTGGCGGAGGTATCGGTTGATGCACCGGTAAACTGCGGTGATGAAATCGCCCGGCTCACAGCAAGCGACGGAGAGGAGATCAGAATCATCGCATCAGGCAGCACAGAGGGATTGCCTTTGAAGGTGTGAATTTGGTATAATCTCTTATGTGTAATCAGTTGGAGCCATTGATGGAGGATGATATGGCGAATAAAAATAAACAAATCGATTTTGAAGAAAACGTAAAGAAAATTATCAGCGAGATCAAGGGATACGGATTCGGCATGCTCAACGACATGATCGATCCGCAGTTTGTAGATTGTGATCCGGAGAGGATGTCCTGCCGTGTCAGATATAAGAAATTCAAGTGGGAAGACAACGGCAGAGGCGAAGTCCACGGCGGAGTGATTTCGGCCATGATGGACACCACCATGGGAATCAATGCCATCGCGCTGACCACAGACAGCGTATCCACCGCGGATATGACCATCAGTTTTTTGCGGTCGTTTGTCGGCAAGTCATTTATCGTGGAATCAGAAGCCGTCCAGGTGGGAAGCCGAGTCATCCGACTCATGGCAAAGGCTTATGATGAGGATACGGGCAAATGCCTGGCCATGTCCACAGGCAGTTTCATGCATGTAGATTACGAGCATACGCAGGGAAAGCAGCTCGGAGTATAGATTTAGGAGGAAATGGAATGAAGAACAAGGGATTCGAAACAAGATGCGTTCACGGTGCGTACAAGGCAGAGAGCGGACAGCCGCAGAACCTGCCGATCGTACAGAGCACCACTTATAGATATTACAATGCCCAGGACGTGGCGGCGCTTTTTGATCTGGACAGCGCGACACCGTTTTATGCCAGACTGGGGAGCCCTACCGTTGACGCCTTTGAGCAGAAGATGGCGCTTCTGGAGTGCGGCAGCGCCGGCATGGCCACATCATCCGGCCAGGCGGCAAATCTGATTGCCGTGCTGAACATCGCTGAAGCGGGAGACCACATCTTAAGCGGTACGAATATCTATGGCGGAACATACAATCTGTTCGACGTGACCCTCAGGAAACTGGGCATCGATGTAGAATTCTTTGATCAGGATATATCCGAAGAAGAAATCATCGCTCTGGCAAGGCCAAACACCAAGGCCATTTTCGGAGAGACTCTGGGGAATCCGGCACTGAGCGTTCTGGATATCGAGAAATTCGCAAAGGCCGCGCACACCATCGGCGTTCCGCTGATCGTGGATAATACGCTGGCCACTCCGGCGCTTTGCAGACCGATCGAATTCGGAGCCGATATCGTCACACACTCCACGACGAAATTCGCTGATGGACATGGAACCAGCGTAGGCGGATGCGTCGTAGAGAGCGGCAAGTTCGACTGGACAGTAAAGGATGCCGACGGCAACCTGAAGTTCCCGAGCATGGCGGCGCCTGACGAGAGCTACCACGGCCTGAACTTTTATGAGAAGTTTGGAGAGATGGCATTTTGCGTCAGACTGAAGACCGTCCTCATCAGGGATCTGGGATGCACCATGTCGCCGATGAACGCGTACCTGACGCATCAGGGTCTGCAGACACTGGACGTCAGAATGGAAAGACACGTCAAGAACGCCAAGGCCGTAGCGGAATTCCTGGCAAATCACCCTAAGGTTGACTGGATCATCTATCCGGGTCTTCCGGGAGACAAATACTACGATCTGGCGCAGAAATACATGCCTAAGGGCGCCAGCGCAGTCATGAGCTTCGGCGTCAAGGGCGGCAGAGCTGCCGGCGAAAAGCTGCTGGAGAATCTGGAACTGGCCAGCGTGGTCGTACATGTAGGCGACATACACACCAGCGTTCTGCATCCTGCCAGCACCACTCACAGACAGCTTTCTGAGGAAGCCCAGAAAGCGGCAGGCATCGATCCGGGTCTCATCAGACTTTCGGTAGGACTTGAAACAGTAGATGATATCATCGCGGATTTCGATCAGGCGCTGGCAAAGATCTGATCGCGGATCAATATAGATAACAACAGGGGGGGAAACAATGCCATTAATTATACCGGATACACTTCCTGCTGCGGAAACACTGCAGCAGGAGAATATTTTTACCATGAAACATGCCAGAGCGGCGTCACAGGACATCCGCCCGCTTAAGGTCGTTATCGTGAATCTGATGCCGACGAAGATCGACACGGAGACGCAGCTTGCCAGAGTGCTGGCAAACAGCCCGCTGCAGGTGGAGATGACGCTCGTGACCATGGACAGTCATGAATCCACCCACGTGAGCAGAGATCACATGCAGGCCTTTTATAAGACAATAGACGAAATCAAGCAGGACTACTTCGACGGCATGATCCTGACAGGAGCGCCGATAGAGCAGATGCCGTTTGAAGAAGTCGATTACTGGCCGGAGCTGTGCGAGATATTCGAATTCGCCAGAACCCACGTATACAGCAATATGTTCATATGCTGGGGAGCCCAGGCCGCGCTGTACTATTACTACGGCATTCCGAAGCATCAGTTGGACGCCAAAGTATTCGGCGTGTTTGAGCAGAGGGTCATCCGTCCTCACAATCCTCTGGTCAGGGGATTCGACGAGGTGTTCTTCGCGCCGCACTCACGCCACACGGAAGTGCTCCGTGAGGACATCGAAAAGCACAAGGAACTGAGGATACTTGCGGATTCCAAGGTGGGACCGCACATCATCTCCACGGAGAATGGCCGCCAGATTTTCATACTCGGCCATCAGGAATACGATAAGGCCACGCTGGCGCACGAATATTTCAGAGATGTGAACAAAGGCCTGCCGATCAATGTTCCCGAAAACTATTTCAGAAACGATGATCCGGAAGACGAGATCCTGTTCCGATGGAGGAGCCACGCCAATCTGCTGTTCTCCAACTGGCTGAATTACTATCTCTATCAGGCTACGCCGTATAACCTTGACGATCTCAGAGACGGCAAGGAAGACGCCTGGCGTGAAGCGGTGGGCGAGTGATGACAAAGCGCGCGTTCAATCCGGGTTCAATGGTTAATCCGGTGCCTGTCGTTATGGTGAGCTGCGGCAGCATGCAAAAGCCCAACATCATCACCATAGCATGGACCGGAACGATCAATTCGGATCCGCCCATGACGTATGTGTCCGTCAGGAAAGAGCGGTACTCTCACGATATGATCGCTGATACCGGTGAGTTCGTCATCAATCTGGTCAATGAGAAACTGACCTTCGCCGCGGACTGGTGCGGGGTCAAGTCCGGCAGGGACTTTGATAAATTCACCGAGCAAAAGCTGACGCCGGCGCCGGCGAATGTTGTGCGCTGTCCCATCATTGAGGAGTCACCGGTAAACATCGAATGCCAGGTAAAGGAAATCAAAGAACTGGGCTCACACGATATGTTCATCGCCGAGATCGTCAGCGTTTCCGCCGATGAGGGGATCATTGACGAGAAGGGGGCCATACGCCTGGACAGGGCCGGACTGGTGGCGTACAATCACGGTCACTACTACGGACTGAGGAAAGAAGAAATCGGCAGATTCGGATATTCCGTCATGAAGCCCAAAACCAGGAAACGCTACGAAGCCCAAAAACGTGCCAGACGCAGAAAACGTTGACAAATTCAAGGTTTCTGGTTCATAATAGATTCAGATAAGAGGTTTACAGTCATATGAGAGGAGGACCTTTTTATGGCAAAAGCGGCAAGAGATAAAAGCGCAGAGAAGGCTGTCAAAGCCAGAATACAGAAAACGCATATAAGGTCATTCAGAGTGGTTGGTTCAGAGCCGGGAGAAAATGAAACGATCGTCTATATTCTGCGAATGGTAGGCAGCGACAATTATCTGTTTAAGATCAAGGCTGCCAGAAAACCTGACGGGACGTATGATCTGTCCGGTTTCATTCCGATCACTGATTGGCAGGAATACGGAGATTACAGAGTATATAATCCGAAACCGGCAAGTGCTGAGGCACTGAAGCCTACGGACGCCGAGAGAAAGAAATTCAAAGGCTATAATTGATACGATAAATCAAAAAGCTGTTGCACTGATTCGTTAGTACAACAGCTTGTTTTTTTGTGCTGATCAGAATTCTGATGACTAGAATTCGACCTTGACGTTATCTCTTTCGGCAGGGCTTTCGACTTCGTACATTCTGTATCTGGTGAAGTGGAATATGCCTGCGATGATATTGCTCGGGAACGTCTCGATCTTCGTGTTCATTTCCCTTACCGTAGCGTTATAGTATTTACGGCTGTTGGCGATATCGTTCTCGATGGCATTCAGCTGATCGCTGAGCTGACGGAAACCCGCGTCGGCTTTGAGCTCCGGATAAGCTTCCGCTGTGGCGATGAGCCTGCCGAGACCTGCTCCCAATACCTTGTTGGCTTCGATCTTTTCGTCTGCGGTCATGTTGTCATAGGATTGTCTTCTCATGCTGGTCACCGCTTCGAGAGTCGATTTCTCGTGCTCAGCATAGCCTTTGACCGTGTTCACGAGATTCGGTATGAGATCCCATCGCTTCTTCAGGTAAACGTCCATCGTGGCAAAGGCTTCCTCGATCCTGTTCTTCATCTTGATGAAACTGTTGTATCCGGCTACCGCGTATATCACGACGATAAGGCCAATGATAACGAAAATAATTAGAACTTTCATGATTCCATCCTCCTTAATTCGTATTTTACTAGATTAGACACTTTCGGGCAATAAGATATTATTGTATAATCAAATGAGGAAGACAAAAGGAGAATCATTTTATGACTTACGTTATTGCCGGCATTCTGCTCGTTGGGATGATCGTGGTGTACATCCACGATAAGAGAAATAAGTAATCACGGCGGGGGCAGTAATGACTGATAGCAGGAAACAGGCATTTGAAAACGAATTAAAATACATCAGACGATGTGAAAGGGATCTTCAGAAACAGGCCATGAGGGCTGATTTTCCGTGGAAAAAAAAGATCGAAAGCAAGATCCCCAGGACAGCTTATGTAAACCTTAAAAAGGCCTTTGCAAAGGCCTTTGGCATCATATTCGAAAATGGCGTGACCGTCATCGAGAAGACCTTCGATAAAGAAGCGCTGATGCAGGAACACGCAATCAATGATGTCAGCGTAGATATCAGCCAGACCAGAGAAGAAATCAAAAATATGAGGACGGAAGCCGCCAAGTCAGACGCGTTCAAATCTCTTTTTACCACAGTAGAGGGCGTGGGACTTGGTGTTTTTGGTATCGGCATGCCGGATATCGTATTTTTTATCGGATACATACTGAAGGGGATATACGAGACGGCCCTGAAATACGGCTATGACTACGATAAACCGGAGGAAAGGTATCTGATACTCAAGATGATGTACGCGGCGATCCAGAAGCGTGAAAACTGGGTTGCGGCGGACATCGAGGTCAACGATCTGCTGGAGAACATGGTGATTCCTTCGGAGTTTGACACCACGGAACAGATCGAGAAGACGGCCGATGCCTTTGCGATAGATATGCTGGTAGCCAAATTCGTGCAGGGCATCCCGGTGATAGGCGTGCTGGGAGGCCTTACGAACCCGTACTACTACATGAAGATCATGGAGTACATCAGACTGAAATACCATAAACGTTATTTGCTGGAAAAGATATGATTTGTTGAAGGAGGTCAATGAAAGTGGTCGATCAGAATCTGCTCAAGAATTTATCAAAACAATATCCCGACGTTAAATCCGCGACGGAAGAAATCGTCAATCTGAGCGCGATACTCAGTTTGCCAAAGGGTACCGAGTACTTCCTCAGCGATCTTCACGGAGAGCATGAGGCGTTCATACACATGCTCAAGAGCGCGTCCGGAGTCATCAAGAATAAGATCGATGAGATCTTCGGTCCGGACCTGACCAGCGACGAGCGTGACGACGTGGCTTCTCTGGTATATAACGCAAAGGCAGAGATCAAGAGAAGAAAGGCGTCGGAGCATGACTTTGACAGATGGTGCAAGGAGAGCATCTTCAGGCTGGTGCTGATCCTTCAGTCTGTAACCAACAAATACACCCAGTCCAAGGTGCGTAAGAGACTCCCGAAGAAATATGCCTATATCATCGACGAGCTTTTGCACGCCAGCGACACGGACAACATGGGAAACTATTACACCCAGATCATCAATACGTTGATCGAATACGATGTGGCCGAAGAATTCATCGAGGAGATGACGGAGGTAATCAGCAATCTGGCGGTGGACAAGCTCCACATCATCGGCGATATCTGGGACAGAGGTTCACATCCTGACAGAATCATGGATTATCTCATGAAATTCCACGACGTGGACTTCCAGTGGGGCAATCACGATATCGTATGGATGGGCGCGGCTACAGGCAACTGGGCGTGCATCACCAACGTTCTGAGAATGAATATCAGCTACAACAACTTCGATATGCTGGAGGTGGGATACGGAATCAACCTGAGACCGCTGGCCACCATGGCGGCGGAGGTCTATGCGGACGACCCGTGTGAGTTCTTCAAGCCAAAGGTCATCGAAGAAAACAAATACGACCCGGTGGACATGGCGCTGGCCGCCAAGATGAACAAGGCAATCTCGATATGCCAGTTCAAGGTAGAAGGGCAGAGAATCAAAGCCCATCCGGAGTATAAACTGGATCACAGGCTTTTGCTCGATAAAATCGACTATGAAAAGGGAACCATTAAACTCAAGATGGGCGAATATCCGCTCAGGGATGCGAACTTCCCGACGATCGATCCGGCGGATCCGTATAAACTGACGGCGGAAGAAGAGGCCATGCTGGATGCCATCGAGGCCGGATTCACCCAGAACGAGAAACTGCAGTCCCATATCCGATTCATGTTCACCCACGGCGCGCTCTACACGATATGCAACGGAAACCTGATGTTCCACGGATGCATCCCGATGACGGCAGACGGCGAATTCGAGAAATGCACGGTGAACGGATTTACGGCATCGGGCAAGGAGTACATGGATTATCTGGACGACCAGGTGAGAAAGGCCTACTACAATCCTGACGAGTCTGAGGAAACAGGACGCTCAGGAGATTTGATGTGGTACCTGTGGCTTGGCGCCAAGTCGCCGCTCTTCGGCAAGGACCAGATGACGACTTTCGAGAGATGCTTCATCGCGGACAAGGCCACGCATAAGGAACATACGGTACCGTATTACAAACTGATCAACGACAGGGAGATATGCGAGAAGATCCTTCTGGAGTTCGGGCTGGATCCTAAGACATCCATCGTGCTGAACGGTCACGTGCCGGTGAAGATCAAAGACGGTGAGAGTCCTGTCAAGGGAGGCGGCAAGCTGTTTATCATCGACGGAGGCATGTCGAAGGCATATCAGAAACAGACGGGAATCGCGGGCTACACCTTCATTATCAACTCACGATACATGGCTTTGGCCGAGCACAAACCATACACGCCGCTGCAGCCTGACGGTACGCAGGTATTCCATTCACCGCTGATCACGATCGTCAACAATATGCCGAAGAGAATGCTGGTCAGCGACACCGATCTGGGCAAGGAATTGAAACGTGAACGCGATGAACTGAGCGAGCTCGTGCGCGCCTACAGAAATGGTACGATGAAGGAAAAATAGTCTGAAAATAAAATAACGCAAAAATGCATAAAAGTTACGACTAATTCATCAAAAACTTCTAAAACTCCCCTTGAATATAGGGGAGTTTTGTGGTTTAATTAACACTGGTATGATTTGTTACAAAAATAACAAATGTTATTATTAATTAAGGAGGCAATATAATGAACTTTTCACTGACGAAGGAACAAGAATTCGTAAGAAAAATGGTACGCGATTTTGCCGAAACTGAGGTAGAACCTCTTGCTGCAGACATCGACGCGGAACATAGATTCCCAGAAGAGACTGTAGAAAAGATGGCTCAGTACGGACTTCTTGGCGTTCCGTTCCCAACACAGTACGGCGGAGCAGGTGGAGACCACATCTCATACGCTATCACTGTTGAAGAACTTTCAAAGAAGTGCGCTTCAACAGGCGTTATCTGCTCAGCTCATACTTCACTGTGCTGCTGGCCTATCTTCAACTGGGGTACTGAAGAACAGAGAAAGAAGTACCTGCCAGACCTGCTTTCAGGTAAGAAGCTGGGCGCTTTCGGACTGACTGAACCAAACGCTGGTACAGACGCTTCCGGACAGCAGACAAGAGCAGAGGACTGTGGGGACTACTGGCTGCTGAATGGCGCTAAGGTATTCATCACTAACGGTGGATATGCTGACGTATTCGTAGTCATGGCTATGACTGACAAGTCAAAGGGCAACCACGGTATCTCTTCATTCATCGTTGAAAAGGGTGACGAAGGTTTCTCAATTGGTAAGACTGAAGATAAGATGGGTATCTGTGCTTCTTCAACTACAGAGCTCATTTTCCAGAACTGCAAGATTCCTAAGGACAGACTCCTTGGAGAAATCGGACAGGGCTTCAAAGTTGCTATGTCAACTCTGGACGGCGGACGTATCGGTATCGCTTCACAGGCTCTGGGTATCGCACAGGGCGCTCTGGATGTAACTGTTGAATACATGAAGGCTAGAAAGCAGTTCGGAAAGAGCCTGTCAAAATTCCAGGCACTGCAGTTCATGGTTGCTGAACTGGCAACTCAGATCGAAGCTGCAAGACTCCTCGTTTACAGAGCTGCTGATATGAAAGACAAGCACCTGCCTTATGGCCCGGCTGCTGCAATGGCTAAGTACTTCGCTGCTGAAACTGCAATGCACGTAACGACTAAGTGCGTACAGCTCCACGGCGGATATGGCTACACTAAGGATTATCCAGTAGAAAGAATGATGAGAGATGCTAAGATCACTGAGATCTACGAAGGAACTACTGAAGTTCAGAAGATGGTTATCGCTGCATCAGTTCTTGGTAAATAAGAGAGAGGGAGGAATTACAAATGGCATTTAATATTATCGTATGTGCAAAGCAGGTTCCTGATACTAACGTTATCAAGATCAACCCTAAGACTGGTACACTGATCAGAGATGGCGTTCCAAGCATCCTGAACAATGACGATGCTAATGCTCTGGAAGAAGCATTAAAGATCAAAGACAAGTTTGATGACGTTCACATCACAGTCATCACAATGGGACCTCCGCAGGCTAACGATCTTCTGTTCGAATGTATCGCAAAGGGCGCTGACGAAGGTATCCTCGTATCTGACAGAGCAGTAGGCGGATCAGATACATGGGCTACTTCCAACACACTGGAAGCTGCCGTTAAGAAATGGGTTAAGGAAAACGGCGATTATGACCTGATCTTCACTGGCAGACAGGCTATCGACGGAGATACTGCTCAGGTTGGTCCACAGCTGGCTGAAAAGCTGGGTCTGCCTCAGGTATCATACGTTGAGGAATTCGAAATCGCTGATGACAGAAAATCAGTTACAGTAAAGAGACAGCTGGAAGACGGTTATGAACTCATCGAAGTTGCACTCCCTTGCCTGCTGACTACTATCAAAGAGCTGAACACTCCTAGATACATGACTATCTCCGGAATCTACGGCGAAAAGGAAATGAAGGTATGGAACGCTAAAGACATCGAAGTTGACCTGACTAAGGTTGGTCTCGAAGCATCACCCACAAATGTATTCAGATCATTCACTCCTGCTCCGAAACAGCCGGGCGTTAAAATCGAAGGCGACAGCGAAAAGGAACAGGCTAAGAACTTACTGATCAAGCTTAAGGGTAAGCATGTAATCTAAGAAGGAGGAGGAAATTTAAATGGCTATTAACATTATTAAAGAAAAATGTATAGGATGCGGACAGTGCTTCAAGAGCTGCCCTAAGGATGCATTTTATTTCGAACCATATGATGGCAACAAGCTTGGTAAGGTTGCTGCTATCGGCCCAAGCTGCGACTTCTGTAACCAGTGCCTCACTTCATGTAGGTTCGGCGCTATCGAAGAAAAGAAGATCGAAGTTCAGGCTGACCTGGGCGACTATAAGCACGTTTGGGTATTCGCAGAACAGAGAGACGGCAAACTGATGAACGTTGCTCTGGAACTGATCGGCGAAGGTCACAGACTGGCTAAGGAAATCAGCGACGACACACAGGTATGCGCAGTTCTTATCGGTTCAGAAGAAGACATCACTCCTCTGGTAGATGAATGCTTCGCATATGGCGCAGAAAAGGTTTACAAGATTGCAAGCCCTCTGCTGCAGCACTACACTACAGACGCATACACTTACGCTCTGAAGGAAGCGATCGACGAGTACAAGCCTGAGATCGTTCTCTACGGCGCAACTCACATTGGACGTGACTTCGCTCCAAGAGTTGCTGCAAGATGCAACACTGGTCTGACAGCTGACTGTACTAGACTGGACGTTAAGGTTTCAAGCTACATCGAATATGCTAAGAAGAACACAACTCTTGATACTTCAACTCTGGATCCTAACGATCCATCAACTGGTATCAAGCAGACTCGTCCGGCATTCGGTGGTAACCTGATGGCTACAATCATTTGCCCAAGAACCAGACCTCAGATGTCAACAGTTCGTCCTGGCGTAATGCAGAAGAGAGAGCCTGTTGCTGGAGCAACTGGTGAAGTTGTAGACGTTAAGACTACAGTTTCAGAAGATGATATCCACATCACGATCAAGGACGTTGTTAAGTCCGCTAAGGAAATGGTATCCCTGACTGACGCTGACATCATCTGCTCAGGCGGAAGAGGACTCGGCGATGCATCAGGATTCGAACTGATCAAGAAGTTCGCTGACAAGGTTGGCGGAGTTGTTGGTTCATCCCGTGCAGCTGTAGACGCTGGCTGGATCGATCATTCACACCAGGTTGGACAGACTGGTACTACTGTAAAGCCTAAGATCTACTTCGCTTGCGGTATCTCCGGCGCTATCCAGCACCTGGCAGGAATGCAGACATCAGACATCATCGTTGCGATCAACAAGGATGCTGATGCTCCTATATTCGAAGTTGCTGACTTCGGTATCGTTGGTGACCTCTACAAGGTAATTCCTGAAATTATCGAAGAGTGGGACAACGCTGAAGCTCTGTACGACGCTTCAACAAAATAAACTTATCAACGTTACCTGGTAATCAGTTGAAAGTTCACTTAATTAATAAAGCGGCGTTCGCATGAACGCCGCTTTTTTAATGCAGGTGGGGTTTTTATGACAGTGGTTTTTTTCATGTCAGCGGCCCATTGATCCATTATAGTCGCGTTTTCCACCGATAGCTCAGATATTTGCTTAATCCGGTGTAGTAAATTTGCCAAACCCCACCAGATAGACTCTGAAATAGTCCTGAGAGGTGTAGTTTATCAAGGATTGTCGTGTCGGTCAGCTTTTGAACTACACCAAAAAAGTCCGCAGCCGGCCTGTTTAAGAAAAATCGGTGGAAAACACCATATTATTACTATATTGCTGCAGTCAGTGCAGTCAGTGCCGTTAGCATCTAAAGTATACTGTTTACTTCAGATATGATTCGACACGGGAGAAGGGGAGTCCGACTACATTGTCGAAGTCGCCCTCGATGTGATCCACATATTTGCCAAAGGTCCCTTGAATGGCATATCCTCCGGCTTTATCATATGGCTCAGATGTTTTTACATAGTCGAGGAGTTCACGATCAGTGAAGTCTTTAAACCAAACTTCGGTGTCCTCATAAAAGGAAATTGTCTCCCAGTCAGATGGCGCAGTTTCACAAACAGATGGCGCAGCCTGATGACTGGTACAGCCGGAGTTCCGTAGGCCGAGGCTTCGCAGGATGCAGCAGCCGGTGATGACGTGATGGGATCTGCTGCGCATGCTGGAGAGAGTAGCAAAAGCTTCGTTCTCGTCAAGAGGCTTACCGATTATTTGCCCGTCTAAGACGACGACGGTGTCTGCCGCAACGATGACTGTGTCATCGGACAAAACGCCTTCAGAAGCTAAATATGAGTCTCTTACGGCCATAGCCTTTTGCATGGCAAGCGACATGGTCGCTTCCGCAGGGGATGCGCCGGGTGAAATCTCTTCTATAATAGACGCCGGCATGACGACAGGGTCATAGCCGGCGTTTTTGAACATTTCTATGCGTCTTGGCGACGCGGATGCCAAGATAAGTTTTGTCATCAACAGCTCCTTATCGTACCGATTATGTCGAGGCAGCCAACTATTCCGAAGATGACTGCGATGGAGTATCCGAATGCTGCGTCGGTGATGTCGGCGAAGTCGGTGACGTCTCTGATGAAGACGGTGTCGTTGGCGAAGTCTCTGATGAAGACGGTTCCGCTGATGATGAAGACGACGATGAAGATTCATCGGTCTTGTCTTTCGTATGTTTCCTCTTGCCCGTCTTAGAGTATGTGCCGTCGATGTAATACTCGCCGCCAACGCTGATGACATTAGACGGTTTGTCAAAGAAGTTCGCTCTCGGCAGGTCAGCGCAAACGCGTCCCATGATGGCGGACCAGAACTGCGCGGACTTGTAACTGTAGTCAGATACGGTCATGTTGATGTCGTTGCCCATCCACAGTGCCATGGTGTACTGAGGAGTGAATCCCGAGAACCAGATATCGTACTTGTTACTGGTTGTACCAGTCTTGCCGCCTACAGGCTGTGAGCTGATGGCAGCGCCTCCGGCGATACCGTTGGTTACAACTGTTCTGAGTACGTCAGTCATGATCCAGGCGACGCCTTTATCATATACCTGTGTTTCTTCAGCCTGCTGCTCGAAGATGATGTCATCGTTCGTATCGAGGACTTTGGTATAGAATATTGGCGACTTGTATACTCCGCCGTTAGGGAAGGTAGCGTAAGCCGCAGTTTCCTCCAGCGGTGATATGCCGTTTGTGAGTCCGCCCAGGGACAGGGCTGCAGGGTTCAGGTCGTTTTCGTCATCCAGTGTCGTGATGCCGACCTTCTTAAGCATATTCATGGAATACTCTGCGCCTTCGTTTCTCTCGATCTGGCGGAATGTCTTATATGAGCATACGTTCAGTGACTTCTGAACCGCTTCTCTCATCGTTACGTCACCATGATATCCATGGTCATCATTGACAGGCCAGTCTTTGCCATCGACCTTAACTGTTCCCTGACGGCCGTCGTTAATGACACTTCCGGCGGTCAGATATTTGCCCCAGTTGCTTCCTTCACTGGTGTCCAGATTCATCGTTTCTTTTTCTTCGTGATATTCATATCCCATCTGGATGGCAGGGCCATATACAGCGATCGGCTTGATTGAGGATCCAGGCTGTCTAGGATTTACCGCTCTGTTGTAGAGCTGTTTGCCTGTAGCGCCTCTGCCGCCCATCATAGCCTTGATTTCGCCGGTAGCGTTCTCCATGATTACGGCTGCCGCCTGAGGCTGTCTGACTTCCTGCTTCAGGGTGTAGTTTTCATCGTTTACGAGCATCTGGCCGTCGGAGCCCTTCTTAAAGAACTCCGGATAGTCCGTGAAGAACTGGGCGGAAATTTTACAGTTTCCTTTGTCCGTCAGGCTCTTATATCCCTGCGGGATGGAGAGGGCACCGCTCTCGATGAAGTAGAGGATACCATCTGCGTTCTTCTTATACATCCCTTTGAATTCGACGCTGATATCAGGACTTCCGCCGACTTCTATTTCATAGAAGTTCAGCCGTTTGCTCTTGTAGAGAGTCATGCTTCCATCGTCATTCATCTTATAGTCGCCGGACTTCAGGAAGAACTGATCCTTGCCATTGAAGTAATTGCCATAGCTTCTTGCCAGGATAACGCCATTGTCGCCGACGATATCGTTATCCGCATTGGTATTGGCATAGGAGATGGAAGTATAGTTATCATTATCCTTGAATTCTTCTTCCATGATCTTCTGAACCCTGGAATCCATCGTCGTGTAGATCTTAAGGCCTTTGGTGTAGATCATGGTCTCAGCTTCGGATTCACTGCATCCGTACTCGGATACGATCTGATCCTTCAGCTGTTCAAGGGCATAATCCGTGAAGTATGAGGAAGTGCTGGCATCCGCGCCTGTACCGATCTTAATGTCATCCTTCAGATCCACAGCCAGAGCGGCGTCGCGTTCTTCCTTAGTGATATGTTCTTTTTTGAGTTTGCCTGTTTTGCGATCCTTGGCCGTGAAGCCTTCGTACATCTTATTGATGACCATGTCACGTCTGTCTTTGGTCAGATCGCCGTTGTACAGATATGTTACGGACGGCGTCTTCTTGATCACAGGCAGTGAAGTGTTGGTGTTATAGTAGTCGGAATAAACCAGAGCGTAAGTGTCCGGGGACTGAGGCAGGGCAGCCAAAGCCGCGCATTCCTCCAGACTGAGTTCCTCTGCGCTCTTTGAGAAGTAGGACTGGGCTGCAGTCTCTACGCCGTAGGAGTTGAATCCCAGATATATCGTGTTGAGATATGCCTCCATGATCTGTTCTTTGGTGAGATCCTTTTCCAGAACAATGGTACAGTACATCTCGGATATCTTACGGGTCAGGGAACGCTGACTCTTGATTTCGGACAGATATACGTTTCTGGCCAGCTGCTGGGTGACGGTACTGGTACCGCTGATTTCGCCGCCGCCGAATACGCTCTCCTTAATGGCGCCCACCATTCTGATGAAGTTGAAGCCGTTATGCTTCCAGAACTTCTGGTCTTCCAGCGAAACGATGGCGTTGACCATATTCTCAGGAATGTCCTTATACTGGATGATGGATCGGTTGCCATCTGAGAAATACAGATTTTCGATTTCCTTGCCTTTGGTGTCGTACATTACCGAACGCTGATTGATCTGCGCGTAGATGTTGTCCGTATCGATGGCAGGAGCTTTGAGGAACAGGAATCCGACAAACAATCCCACCGCCAGAACACAAACAAAACCGAGGATCCAAATGGTATTGATGACTTTCCTCAGTGTTGTTTCCGGCTTCTTGTTCCGTACAGGTTTAACGTGTATTGACTTCAAAGCCGCATCCGTTACGGAATTTGTTTTCGCCATGGTCTTAGAGCCCATAGACTTCAGCTTACCGGCTTTTTCGCTCTTTGGTTTTGCAGCCTTCGGCGCCTTTTCTTTCTTTGGCGACCTGGACTTTTTCTTGGCGTTCCTCTTTGAACGATTTGCCTTGACTTCAGTCTTGCCGCGGTAATCCTTGCTGGATCCGTAGTAGAACTCATTGTCGTCGCTTCGTTCAGTTGGCACCTTGTTTTTATGAGTATCTGTTATATCGTCGAACTTGGCGAAAAACTCGTCATCGCGATTTCTGGGATTCTTATTATCAGACAAAATTCGATCCTCCAATTCCAAGTAATAAACGTACAACGTATTATACCATAAATAAGAGGCAAATAAAACACAATAAGCAATTGTCAAAAAATGGAAATTGATGTAAAATGTCCATAATCAAGGGGGTATGGGGCATGATGATACGCAGACCGTTGCTTTATGTGGCTGCGGGGTATTCCGCGGCCGTTTTTATCACTTATCATGAAGGGCTCATCATCGGCGCGTCGGTGTGTCTGGCCCTGTTCATAACAACACTGGCGATCCGAGATCCAGACAGGGCGCTGGCTATTTTATGCATCTCCTTTATCGCAGGAACCGCGGCTTTTGCTTATTGTGACAACGCCTCTGATCCGCTCTATGAGAAGGCGCTGTCGGATCCGGGAGCGCATACGCATCTCAGTGGGAAGCTGTTAAAACTTGAGCGAAGGACCAGTGATGCGGGGGAGACGTCTTTTCGCATGACCGTCAGCGTGAAGGCAAGCGAAGGCGTGTTTTCAAGCAAAAGCCGCGTTCTCGCAAATTACTATGGCCAGGAGGATCTGGCAGATGAGGTGGTTCCCGGATGTCTGGTGGAGCTAGGCTGCAGTCTGGACCTGCCGGAGGGCCGGCGCAATCCCGGCTGTTTCGACCAAAGGCTCTATCTCAGGACGCAGGGCATACGCACAGTTGCAGTTGCGGACAGCGTCCGAAGGGCAGATCCCGGAAGTCAAAGCTTCGTAGCCCGCTTGATTGGAGCGCTTACAGAACGTCTGTATCTCTTTCGGCAAGGCTTTGCCGGCAGACTCGCCCGCGACGCCGGAGAGGGCACCGCGGCCATGATGCAGGCCATACTGTTCGGAGATAAGAGTGAGCTGGATGAACAGACGCTGGAGAACTTCCAAAAAAACGGGACCGCCCACATACTTGCGGTAAGCGGCCTGCATATCGGGATGATCTACGGATTTTTGCTTAAGATATATGATCTCCTTGGCAAAGTCTTCGGTCTGGGCAGGCGGGGCTGGGGTTTTCTGAGCTTTACCGCGCTATTCTTTCTCTGTTATATGATACTGGCGTCCTTTTCGCCGTCGGTGGTGCGGGCGGTATGCATGGTGCTGCTTCACGCTTACGCGAAGATCAAAGGCCTGAGATATGACCTGGCCAGCGCCGCGTTTTTCATATTCCTGCTGGTTCTGGTCAGAAATCCATATATGCTGTTCAATACGGGATTTCAGATGAGTTTTCTGGCGGTGCTGAGCATGAGCCTGGTGCTGCCGTATCTGAAACGCGTGTACTCCGGGGTATTCCTGGCAAGCCTTGCCGTGCAGATCGGCCTCGGACCGTTCATTCTGTATCAGTTCAATTGTTTCTCGCTTCTGGCTGTTTTGATCAACGTTCCGGTCATCATGCTGACCGGCGTTTTGGTTCCCGCGGGGCTTTGCTGCGCCTTCCTGCCTGTTCTGACAGGACCGGTACGCCTCATGTGCGATGCGCTGCGGTATTTCAACGAGATGACCGCTGTGGACGGAGT
This sequence comes from Bacillota bacterium, assembly GCA_030530285.1. Lineage (GTDB taxonomy): Bacteria > Bacillota > Clostridia > Peptostreptococcales > Anaerovoracaceae > Lentihominibacter. The sequence goes on from JAUMVD010000018.1 coordinate 22,627, forward strand.
GACGACGTTCACCATCGCAAGTCCCGATGTAAGGCTGATCATGCTGTATTATCTGCATTTGCTGTGCCTGGCGTCCGAAGCAGGGCGGCTGAGACTGATCAGGGCCCGCAGCAAAAAGAAATACGTTGCCGGCGCCATCGCCTTTGCATTGGCAGTATCCCTGGCATTTGGGAATATGTGCGGCGGCGGATTCGACAGGCCGGAAATCACCTTCGTAGACGTGGGGCAGGGGGACTGCATGTGCATCCGGCATCGGGACGGTCTGTTTGATACTTCCGTTTATCTGATCGATGGAGGCGGCAGCGTGCGATACAACCTGGGAAAGAAAACATTGAAGCCGTATCTGCTGAAGAATGGCATGGATCACGTGGATATCGCCTTCGCGACGCATTTGCATACGGATCATTATCTCGGCATCTGTCAGCTGGCCCGGGAGGGAATGGTGGACCGGTTATGCGTCTATGACGGCAACAGGCTGCGGGAGGATGAAATCTGTAAGGAAACCGGGCTTTCCCCATCGCAGATCACATATCTGAGCGCTGGTGACAGCCTGGATCTGGGAGAGGATTTGAGGATCGAGGCGCTGTGGCCGCTGGCGAAAACAGATTCAGAATACAGCAGGCTCATTGCGGATGAGACGAACGAAAACGACATGAGTTTACTCTTCAAAGTGACCTGCGAAGGAGTCAGTATGCTGGCAACCGGTGACATGGATGAAAACGGCGAGAAGGTAGTAATTGCAATGCATCAGGCAGATCCGCAAACCCTTCGCGCGGACATTCTCAAGGTGGGACACCACGGCAGCAAGTACAGCACAAGTGACATATTTCTTGATTATGTCAACCCCAAAACCTCCGTGATTCAAGTGGGAAAAAACAACACCTACGGACATCCGACGCCTGAAACCCTGGCGCGGCTCACCGGCCGCGGCATCCCGGTTTACCGAACCGATCTGTCCGGCGCCATCGGAATCGATGTGTCAGACAGAAACACTTCCTTTGACATTTCTACAATATTTGATATAGAATAATCGTAAGACATACGATTGAGGAGCATTAATTTATGAAATTGCGATTTTTTGCAACGATATTAACGCTGATCTTTATGGCCGGTCTGATGCCGGTATCCCAGGCAGAGGCTCTAGATACCGTGGCGCCCGGCAATGCTGACAGCGATGTTATCGTTGTTTTTAATGAAGATATTTCCACAGAAGAAGCGGAGGATAAGACCGGCGGTCAGATCGACCATTTCACCGCTGAAGCCTGGAATGAAGACGAGGCGTTTATTCCTGAGGGTCAGCCTGTAGGCGTTGATACGGGAGGGGCAGACCTCGATGAATATATCGATTCCATTTCTCAGGACGAGTCGGTTGCATTCGCCCAGCCGAATTACAAATATACATTAGACACCAACGAGTGGAGAGAGACATCCACAAACCCTTATCTTCTTTTGGAAGACAGGCAGTGGAATCTGAAGTATTTGAATACGCAGGAAGCCTGGAATCTCATCGATGCTCTGGACAGGGCAAATACCGAGAGAGTGAAGATAGCGACCATCGATACGGGCATCAAAATCGACCATCTGGACATGACGAAGAACATCGATCCCCAAAACTGCGTCAAGACGGTACGGGGAACGATGACTTATCCATACAAACCGAGATTCAACCACGGTATGGGCGTCGCATCTATTATCTGTGCCGATTCCAACAATGAAATCGGCATATCCGGCATCGCTGCGGGAAATCATAATGACCTGATCAGCCTGTTCGGAGTCAATGTTTATCGGAACAAAGGCCACAAGAGCCAGGCCTCCGTATACACACAGGACATCATCGCAGGACTGGAATATGCCGATGCTGCAGGCGCCAGAATCATGAATATGTCCCTGAGCTTCTTTTCAAATAAATATAGAAAGAAAGGGCAGATCAAACACGACGATAAGGCTTTGCAGATGGAAATGGAGAAACTGGATTCCGAAGGTGTGATCGTCGTCTGTTCTGCGGGGAACCGGGCCAAAATGAAGACCAAGTACCCATCCGATTACGATACGACCATCTCCGTTATGAGCAGCCTGCATTATAAGAATGCGTGGGTCTCTGTCAAACGAAAGAATTCCAATTACGGACCGAAGAAGACGTTATGCGCTCCGGGAACGGTCATACCGGCCTGCGGTCTGAAAGGCGGTTATCAGGCTGCGGGATCCACGTCGGCCGCAACACCGCACGTTACCGCCGTTGCAGCGCTCATGCTGGCTGTAGATCCGAATCTGTCGGTGGATGAAACCAGAGAAATCCTCTGCACGACAGCAACGGATGTCAACAAAGAGGGACGGGACCTGCTGACCGGGTACGGCATGGTGAACGCCTATAACGCGGTCGCCGAAACCGCCAGAAGAAGCGCGGCCAAAGGCACCCTGCGGCACCCTGACGGATCGCAGATCACTCCGGAAGAAGTAGAGAAACTCATTGCGGAAACGAAGCCCGCCGAGGAGGGAGGCGAAAGCCTCAAAGCCCCTGCGGTGACGGTAACGGCCGCGGCAAAGAAGGGAATGCTGATCAGCTGGGAAATCGAAAAACCCGCGCATCTCAACTATATCAAGATTTACAGGGCGGAAAGCGAAGATGGCGAGTATCAACTGGTCCAGACCATCACAAAAGACCGCGCGTCCTGGAAAGACACCAAAATAAAGAAAAACACATCATATTACTATAAAGTCTGCGTACTCGGAACAACTTCCGACGGCAAAAAAATCTGGAGCCCGTTAAGCGCTCCAGCGTGTCAATCAGAATAGTCTCCTCTGACACATTAGAAGTATTCGTCGTCGCCGAAGTAGTCGCCTTTGTGGCCGCTTCCGCCGCTGGATTTTTTGGAGGATCCGCCGGAAGAGGAGGATCCGCCCGTTGCGCGAACCGGCGCGGACATGACGATGACGTTGATCGTTTTCGCGGCGCCTCCGGCCGTAATGGTAATCACAGTGCCGCCGGTTTCCTTGGCGGTGATTTTGCCTTTGTCGGATACGGTGGCGATAGATTTATCGGCGGACGTATATGTGATCTTCTCGTCCGCGTATTTGTCAGGGGACAGTTTAGGCTTCAGCGTGGAAGTGTCGCCCGCATAGAGCTCCACGTCTGACACGTTTGCAATCTTTGTGACTTTAGGATCCACCTGGATCTGGACATAGCCCGTATAATCTGCCGCTTTCATGGTAAGCACGGCGCTGCCTGTGCCGACAGCAGTGATGCGGCCTTTTTTGTCTACGGTAATGACGTTTTCATCCGAAGATGAGAAGCGGATGGTCTCGTCACCGAACCAGAATGGTTTCACCGAATATTCCGGCGCCATCGTATCGTCGATCAGCATCTGCTGATTCGCGTCGATGCCCTCAATAGAAGTGACGCCTCTTTGCTCCAGAGCAAAAGCTCCGCCGCCGCAAAGCAGGAGCAGTATGATCACTGCAGCGATGACTTTCTTTCGGCGGCCGAGGAATCGGTACAGTTTCCTCTTATAACGAGGCAGGCTTGCCAGTCTCTTCTCGCGTCTTGCTTCCTGTTTTCCTTCTTCCAGAAGGACTTCCAGATCGTCCAGCATCTCCTCGGCAGAAGCGTAGCGGTCTTTGCTTTCGTAGGTGCAGGCTTTGAGCACGATTCGCTTCAGCAGCGGCGAGCCGTGGGCAGGTTCCGGGATATCGTATCCGGACATCCTCTGCGTGAAAGCCTTTTCGCTATCCTCATAGACGATAGGTTTCGGATAATCCGGCATGAACGGACCGCGTCCGTTATTTAGGTATCGGTACATCACAAGACCCAGAGAATAGAGGTCTACATTCTCTGTGTACGGATCGCCCCGGAACATTTCCGGAGCCATGTAAGTATATGTGCCTTTGCGGGACATGGAGGTCTGTGTCTGCTCCATAATACGCGCGATACCGAAATCGCCGATCTTAAAATCTCCATTGTCGGTTACGAAGATGTTTTCCGGCTTGATGTCGCGGTGTATAATCTTGTGGCTGGCGCAAAGCGCCAGGCCATGGCAGATATCGATACCCATCTTCAGCACTTCATCCTCGGAGAGCTCATGCTCAAGGGAATAGTCCAGAAGGGGAGTGATCTGCTCCATTCTGATCAGGATATCCCAGCCGAAAGAATCTTCGTGCCTGATGATTTCGTGATCCTCGTAGCTGACGATGTTCGTGTTGCCTTTGAGACGGGACAATATGGTGAATTCGCTTGAGGCATTTGCGATGACGCCCTGATAGTAGTCCTCCAGTTCCTCTCGGGAAACACCGCTGGCCATGACGCTCCTGACTTCGGTCTCACCATCTGCGGGGATGGTGATCACTTTGAGCGCAGAATAGCTGTCGTGACCCACGGAGTCGACCTTGTGAATCTGATAAAGGCGGCCCGATGCTCCATGATCCAGCGGTTTCGTAACATACCAGGATCCGAATAACGGCTCGTATTGATGAATGCTGTCTTGTGAATGATTGTCCATTTTGATCCTCTGCTTGATCCTCTGTAGATAGCTTATTTAATCGTAACGGTCTTTTCTTCTGAGAACGGTCCGTAATATACGCCGCCATCCGCGATGACGTACGCCTGAACTTTATAGGAGTACTGCTGACCGCTGGTCAGCCCCTTGTGGGTGACGGACTTGACCTTGGCGGATTTACTGATGACCGCCCGGAAGTCTTCTTCGCCCGGATATTTGACGTACACCAGATACTGCGAGGCTCCGCCGACCTTCGTCCAGGTGAGCTTAGCCTGTTTCTTCTTCGGAAGAGTCACCTTAAGCGAAGGCGCCGTCATCGTGCAGCTTATGGTAACGTCTTTGTAAGCCTCCCAGTAAATGTCGGTATTGTCAGCCAGTATCGTAACCGTCACTTCTCCCGGATGGTGGAATTTCACTACGCCTTTAGGGGAGACGGTTGCCGTCCCCGGATCGCTGGAACTGTACCAGAGCTTGCCTTTGGCCTTCGGTTTCAGGGTCAGCGTTTTGCCCAGAGTGGTGGAGAATGCATCCTGACATTCTATGGTCTGGGGGACGTAGTTAACTTCAACTAGCGCGGAAATTGTTTTAGCCTTCGTGGTCTCCGTTTCGGATGCCGTGATTAAGATCGGTGCACCGAACTGTACATTATGGACGAGGATCGTTACGTGTCCGTTCTGATCCACAGACAGATACTCCGGCGCAACTGACTTGTATGTCAGCTGTGCGTCACAGTTTAAGACTTGGGCATTGAGATCAAAACCTTCGGACAGCATGTTGAGATCCTTTGGGACCGTGTAGGTGATCTCAGGGTCCGGTTTTTCGTTTTCAACTTTTTTCACGCGAAGCGTAAGAGCCTTTCGCTCCGGCAAGGCCGGATCGTTGTAGTAGAGGTAAAGCTTGACCTTGCCTGCTTTATGCATGGTCACCAGACCGTCGCTATCGATTTCGGCGATTGTAGGATTCGATGAGTCAAAGGCCGTCGGTTGATCGATGGAATCCGTGAGAATAAACGGAGTATCCATTGGCATGCTGAAAGGCAATGAATCTCTGTGCATGATAATATCTTCTACAGGCAGGCTGCCATCAGAACCCGATGCCTGCTCACCGGTCTGTCCGGAAGATGATCCAGGCACGACGGTAACAGGTTCTGAATACGGCCCGTAGTATTTCTTGCCGTTGATCTTGGCAAAGGCCCGGATTTTATAGGAATAGCTTTTGCCTCGTTTCAGATTTTTGTGTGTAATCGACCGAACGGAGGCGAGCTTCGTTTTCATGAGCTTGTATTTTGACTTGCCCGGAGCTTTGCAGTAGATCTGATACTTCTGCGCAGCAGGGACTTTATCCCAGCTCAGCTTAACACTGTTTTTGCCTGTGACTGCGTTTACCTGCGGTGTCCCGATTTTGCAGGTAACGGTTGTTTCAAGATAAGTCGGGCGGTATTTACCATCGTCCTCCGCTCTGATTTCAAAGGTCACTGTGCCGGGGCGGCGGAAGTTTACGATGCCGCCGGAGGTGACCGTAGCGATGTTCTTATTATAGCTGGTGTAGATGACAGGTCTTTCTGAATCGACACTGATATCCAGCGCCTTGCCATAAATGGCATCCATGGTTTTAGGCACTGGCAGATTCTCATCCGGCTTTTCGACGATGACCGGCCAAAATAAAGTATATGCATTGGATTTACGGGTTTCTCTGGTATGTATGTAGACATCGTAGTGGCCAGGCTTGTCGGTGAGAAGGGTCACCTTACCATTCTGGTCCACATCGACCATGCCACGGGACCTTTCACCTACGAAATAGATGAGGTCAAGATCCGGGAACGTCTTCTGCACATCCACATAAAAAGGATCAGAGCCGACGGAAATCGCTGGAATCATACCCGCCGTGGTGATAGGGTAATCCTCCTTGAGTACGTTGAGCCTGAAACTCTTGAATGCAGGCAGCGCATTTCCATCAAATCTATGGAACGCGTAAATGGAAGAGCTATTACCACCGGTCATGCTGACCGTGCCGGAATTGTCAACTTCTGCCACGTGTGGATTAGTGGAAGAATATTCTACTGTGGTATCCGAATGAACGTCAAATGCAAAGTCTCCGTCAGTGATTTTCTTTCGGACAAAGGAAGCTGTATCAGATGAAACCTGTGAGCTGCTGCAGGCTTCAAACTGACATCCGCAATCCGCAGCCCAGCCTTCGGCCAGAGAACCTTCTGAGGCTACTACCGTAAGGTCCGCAAGAGGCAGACTTTCATATATAAAACCACTTAAACCAGGAAGAGTTTGATTATCCTTACCTAAAACCAACGTTTCAAGACCCGGGAAAAAATCGCGGTAAGTACTGATCATGTTGCTGGTAATCAGTGTCGTGACGTTCGGGAGTTCCGCCCGCTCCAACCGTATTGCTATTTCTTCAACGAGAGGAGTGCCCAGCTCCAAGGTATTGATATATTCGGATCTCAGGTTGGATGTGGACGTATCGATAAATCCGTGCGGCAGGAAGTAATACGCATCCTTTTTTTCAGGAGGGTAGTAATCCAGGAAGATGCCGTAGACGTACAGTGTTCCCAGCTCAGCTTCTTCATCGTAGGTGTTGTGGTACAGCACATCGTCAATGGTGAAATAAATGTCATTGTCGGGATCGACGGCAACTTTTTCGAGACCGGAAAGTCCGTCCAGCGCGCCGTCTGCTATGGATGTGATGAATTTGGATACGGTAAGACTCCTCAATGCTCCGCATCCGTTAAAGCATCCCGTATCGATACTTCTGAGGAGATGCCCATCTAAAGACTCAGGCAGAACCAGATCGGTCACGCCGGGATCCGGAGTGACTGAGGTCAGAACAGCAGCGCCGGAGCTTTTGCATTTGTATTCGCAGCTGCCGCCCTCAAATGAGGCGGTGTAGACTTCGTCGCCGATTTCCAGTTCTGCGTATGTGAAAGATGCCGGGAAGGTGAACCCGGCACATAGTATCAAAGATATCAGTATAATCGTTACTCTGTGAAGGTGCGTTCTATTTATCATTTGTTCATGTATGGGAAGGAGACCCCTTGCTCCTTAAATCCATTATACATTTCTTCACGGAGAAATAGAAGCTCTTCCTGAAAAGCAGTGTATTCTGTAAATGATGATCCGCTGTCAGCCAGAGCCTGCGTGTCCCCGGATGTGAGGATGCGGTCCTTAAAAGCTCTCTGAAGCGGATGGGCTTTTTCCCATTCTTCCAGAAGGCGGATGAGCAGATTTTCTTCTCTATCGTCCTCGCGCAAAGGCACATAGCCCATGAGATCCAGATAACGGTTGATCTCGTCCGTGGTCATCCCCAGCGCCAGACAGATGGAAATGTGGAATCTGCGGCTCTTAGGAATGTACTTGATATTCAGTGTTTTCTTGCGGTTCTTCCAGTCGTAGGTATTGATGGTATTGTGATCCCCGGACAGGTAATTGACCATGGAGTCGTCCAGAAAGCCGCGCATTCTGTTCAGATTGGTGAAGGAACTGCTTTCTCCTGAGAAATCCGCCTTAAACAGAGCGCTGATGTAATCTGCCAGGTACTTTCGCGGACGGGCATAGGCTGTCTTGAAGGAATCAATGTTGGAAGAGATGAAGCGGGTGAGGCCTTTGAAATCCTCGTCATGCTCGGCCTTATCCAGCCTGACATCGACTTCCGCCGTCGTAAGACTGGCAGAAACGACTTCCTCCCAGACTTCGTTATACGCAGCAAAGGCCATGGTCTGGCATTCCTCGTAGCGTTTGAAGTAGTTGATGCGCTGACTATCATCAGTCTGACCATCTCCGTACTGCTGATTGTTCAGTTGGATCAGGTAGATCCATACCAGATCTTCGGTGAGGTCCTTGACATAGAGCCTCTTCTTGTTGGCAAACTCGGTGATCCAGCCGTTGATGACATCCAAAGAACGGCAAAAGGCCATGCCGATGCCGATGTATGTGGTTCGCTTCTTCGGAAGTTTCTCATAAAAGCTCACGCCGTTTTCGTTAGATGAAAAGGAACTAGCTGCAATTAGAGATGCGTATAAAGCCGGGGTGCTTAGCGAAGAAGAGAGAGACAGTCTGAGGTATGCCGTCTTAAAAAATAAACCACATTTAAAGACAGATAAATTACGTAAAGCTTCTAACTATATATCTTTTAAAAATAGCGGCATCATCACGCCTTCAGAATATGAGGAAATTAGGCAATGTATTTTTTTTGATCGCCCGGTTCCATCCCATGAGGAAATAGAAAAATTAGCCGGCTTCAAGAAATTGTTAGATCAAGGAGCAATTGAACCAAGCGAATATGATGAAAAGAAAAAAGATTTAATACCTGAGTCACCAGGGGGTTCGTATCCTTTTTACAAAGATGTATTATCGATAGAAAATGATTTTTCTAACGTCAATAAGTTAGTAGAGGATGGTAAATACGATGCCGCAATTTCTAACTTCACGCCAATAAGCAACATTCGTGGTTATGCTACCTTAATTGAGGAGACAAAAAATATAATATACAATACAGCAATGGAATTGGCTGAAAAGGGCGAGCGGAAAACAGCAAAAAAGCTCTTTGCTTCTTTGGCAGAGTACAAGGATTCAGACGAACAGATCTCAGCACTAGAGGAAGCTGAAAAGCAAATTCTGAAAAAAAGAAAAAAGAAGATCATAGCACTTGCAATTGCAGTTGCTATCGCTTTTGCCGGTGCTGGAATAGGCGCTCAAATATATAAAACTAAGAAAGCGGAAGAGGCGGCGCGAATAGCAGCAGAAAAAGCAAAACAGGCTGAACTTGAACGTAAGGAAGCCGAACGACAGGCAGCACTGGAATTCAAACGTAAATCCGAGGAAATGAAGCCGGCAATTGAAAAGGCGCTGAAAAAAAATCCCGTAGGGATATGTGCAGAATCTTATTATACTGTAGGCTTGAAATCAGATGGGACCGTAGTCAGCACTGATATTAAAGAAGACGATGATGGGTACGGAGATTTTGGCCAAACAGATGTAGAAGACTG
>JAUMVD010000018.1:32212-35347 GCA_030530285.1 Bacillota bacterium
TTAAAGAAGACGATGATGGGTACGGAGATTTTGGCCAAACAGATGTAGAAGACTGGGAAGATATAGTGGCAGTAAGCGCAGGATATTATGATACTATAGGCTTGAAATCAGATGGGACAGTAGTCAGCACCACAGTTAAAGAAGACGATGATGGGTACGGAGATTTTGGCCAAACAGATGTAGAAGACTGGGAAGATATAGTAGCAGTAAGTGCAGGAGGAAGCGTTCATACTGTAGGCTTGAAATCAGATGGAACAGTAGTTAGTACTAAAGTTGAAAACGGATATGACTATGGTCAGACAAACGTGGAAGATTGGGAAGATATAGTAGCAGTAAGTGCAGGAGGCGATTATACTGTAGGCTTGAAATCAGACGGAACTGTAGTAAGTGCAGGGAAAAATGATTATGGGCAAACAGACGTAGATAACTGGGAAGATATAGTAGCAGTGAGTGCAGGGGGCAATCATACTGTAGGCTTGAAATCAGATGGGACTGTAGTAAGTGCAGGGAAAAATGATTATGGGCAAACAGACGTAGATAACTGGGAAGATATAGTGACAGTAAGCGCAGGATATTTTCATACTGTAGGCTTGAAATCAGATGGGACCGTAGTCAGCACTGATATTAAAGAAGACGATGATGGGTACGGAGATTTTGGCCAAACAGATGTAGAAGACTGGGAAGATATAGTGGCAGTAAGCGCAGGATATTATGATACTATAGGCTTGAAATCAGATGGAACAGTAGTTAGTACTGAGATTAAAGAAGACGATAATGACTATGGTCAGACAGCCGTTGAAGACTGGACTGATATCGTCAACAAAGGCTACAAATATCTTTCAAGATAATCAAGCCACCGTAGTAGAGGATGAAAAATAAAATGAGACAAATAAAACCGGTTAGTAGTAACTATGACAAACAGCGAACCTACGCTGAGAACATGAAAAAATACAACAAGGCCATACAATACGGTTTTTATTTCGAAGCGCTTATTATTGACTACGCAATGATCGAAGACAGGCTCAGGTCTTTTATCTATCATATTGGTGGATTGAAGACCAGAAACGATTACAAAATAAGTAAAGGCGCTGTCAGAAATGATCTCAAAACAATCGTTCAAGGATACAAGAACAATGACGAGAATGACAGCCTTGGTATAACTAACATTTCAGGCAAGATGAAGATAGTGCGAGCCACATTAAGATGGGCATCTGAAATAGAACAGGTACCAGACAACCAATACCTGAAAGCACTTAAGTCCCAGTATGAGGGCCAGCTTGATATAGGAGGGCTGCTGGACACACTAGACGAAATAGCCAATTGGTGTAAGTATAGAAACGAAGTCATACATGCGCTTATGAACAAAAGTATGGTCAGTGTAAATGAACAATTAGAGGAAAACGCTATAAAAGGCATGGAACTGGCAAGATATTTGGATAGCCAGGTGAGAAGCCTGAAAAGAGGAGGTCGAATACGGAAATCGATAGGGTGAGCTATAATTTCTTTATGCAAAGGCAGGTCCGCCAAATCGGCGCTCCTGCCTTTGCACATTTAGCGGTAAATAACCACCCGATTCCGCACATCCTGCGATGTTTGATACCACAAATCCGATGTATCATGTAGTCACAAGGAGGACAAATGATCAAGAAAGGATGTGAGGGGTATGTATAATAAAAATTCCAGAACTGTGGCAGTCGTATCGTACATTACCTGGATCGGATGGATCGTTGCTTTTCTCATCAGAGACAGGTCGGATGCCTTTGCGGCACACCACATAAATCAGGCGCTGATGATCAACCTCATCAGCATCGCGGGAGGGCTTTGCAGTCACATCCCGCGGGTAGGAGATCAGTTATCTACAGTCGTCAGCATCGGTGCTCTCGTACTTACCATCATGGGTATTTACAGGGCGGCGAAATGGAGACAGGATCCGCTGCCTTTGATTGGAGGCCTGCGGCTGATCTAAGTCGAAACCAACTGAATCACGAAATCACCCCGGTTATGCGGGCAAGCAAAAGGCTCTGCATAGACGGGGTGGTTTTTTGTGGAATGTTTTCGTTGAAAAAAGTTTTTCTTCGCGGGGGTACAATGAGAGTTAAATAGTGGATGCATGAATTGAATGGGGAGGTGTGAAATGAGTAGAAGTGAAATTAAAACGATAGCGAAAAGCCGGTTCAAGGATCATTGGGGATTATTGCTCCTTGTTCTGGCACTGGGGGAAGTAGCAATTTTGATTGCATTCGTTATAGGGTTTGGCATTGGGGAACTGATTGTCGCCGGCCCGCTTGTCGTTGGAACATACTATGTATATATTATCCGGCATTCCTCTGGGAACAGTGCAAAAAGTTTTTAGCAGTGCTGTTCGCACACCGAGGAGAAAAACTTATATTGCTCTTGCCAAAGTCCTGGATCCTGATGAAGCGCGCAGATTGGAGTACAGCTTTAGCTCTACTGATGGGGGTGCACGTGTAGCCGAAAAGCAGGGTGAATATACCATTGAAGATTACATGAAATTGCCTGATGACGTCAGGGTCGAATTGATAGACGGTGTGATCTATGATATGGCAGCGCCTTTGGTGGTGCATCAGTTGGTAGTATCAGAAATTGTTGTTCAATTAAGAAATTGTATGGAAGAGCATGAAGAAGACTGCATTCCTTTGCCTTCGCCGGTAGATGTGCAACTCGATAAAGACAACAAGACCATGGTGCAGCCTGATGTGCTGATCTTGTGTGACAAACAGAAAATTGTTGATGGCAGAGTATTTGGCGCGCCGGAGTTCGTTCTGGAAGTTTTGTCTAAATCTACGCGAAGCAAAGACCAGGTGCTGAAGCTTCAGAAATACATGAGCGCAGGATGCCGGGAGTACTGGATCGTAGATATAGATAATCACCGTGTCATGGTATATGATTTCGAGGGCGATAGTTGGCCGGCAATTTATCCGTTTGCAGGGAAGGTGCCTGTCGGTTTATCAGAAGGAAAGTGCTCGATCGATTTTGACAAGATCAACAAACAACTGCAAAAGCTGTACCCGTAAACTCTGGACAGCTACATGTGTTGTAGTTTTATTTCATAATCAGCAAAAACTACAAAAGCAGCTCTTAAAAACGCATAATATTTCAAAAAAATAAGACAAC
>JAUMVD010000019.1 GCA_030530285.1 Bacillota bacterium
CAAAAGTAGCATAAAATGAGTTACTCTATTACAATTTTACTTGACCAGTACATAGCCTGCATATCGGTGGGTAACGAGTTGCAAAACTACACTGAAATCAGTTTATTATCAGCGTTTCAGGGATTTTCGGTGTAAAACGGGTTGTACGAAAAAATCGGACAAAGGAAACAGAGCAAAACACCACAAAAACCCAAAACTAAAAACAGGTAACCGAAAAACCGCATAAAATCAGCGGTTTTTTTATTATTCACTTGTAAAAAGCCAAAAACGTGACGGTTTTTATGACGGCTTCTCCACTAAACTAAAGCCACAAAGAGAAAACAACGCGAGAGCTTAAAGATATCAGAGAAGGAGAAAGATCATGAAAACTAAGAAAATCACGCTGATGGTAATAACATTGATAATGGCGATAACATTTTTCTCAGTTCCAGCTTCAGCCGACGCAGCAAGCAAGCCGGCAAAGGCAACGATCAAGACTTGTAAGGCAGTAGGAAATGATACAGTAGCAGTAACCTGGAAGAAGGTCAAGAAGTCCGCAGGATACGAGCTGGTAGTTAACGGCGAAGATACATACGACTTCGACGCAAAGACTCTTTCAGCTGATGTGACGGATCTTGAAAGCTCCACGACATACACATTCAAAGTAAGAGCATACAAGAACAGCAAGCAGAAGCAGTGGCTCAACACTAATACCGGTGAATATCAGAGCAAGAAGCCGAATAAAGTACACTGCGGCGAATCAAAAACTGTCACCACTCGTGTATACGGCAAGTACTCAGTAGCGAAGAAAGCAACAACAGGAATCAAGATCACAAGAGAAGATCTTGGCGCGACTCTCATAAACCAGATGATAGGACAGAACAACAAGTCAGATTTCTCCAAGGGCGGATTCACATGGGATACAGAAAGAAAGACTATTGGCTGGACTTACTACAACGGACTGATGATTCAATCATTCATCAACGCAGGAGAACTCGGATACGCTGATGAATTCTACAACGACAACATTAACGAAGACGGTTCCATCAAAGGCTACCGTGATGGAGAACTCGATGCTGTAGCACCATCAAGAGGACTGTTCTACTTACTCGATTCAGAAAACGCTGACAAGTACATGAAGGCGATCCAGTTCACATTCACAAAGCTGGAAGCACAGAACGAAGTTCCTGACTGCGGCGGAAACGTAAATCACAAGCAGAAGGCAGACGGAACTCCTACTGCAAACTGGTTAGCTTACCCGGTAGCACTGGACGGTCTGTACATGAGCCTCCCGTTCCTGATGGAATGCGGAAACGCGATCGAAGCAGGAAAGATCTCTCTCTACTACGCAGACGGAACAGAAGTAATGGCAGATGAACTTTACGACATCGTTTTTTCAAGAATCGCCTGGATGTATGAAAACCTCAAGGAAGGCGACCTCCTGATGCACGGTTACAATCCTGAAAGCGGCAAGACAAACGGACAGTGCTGGTCAAGAGGCGAAGGTTGGTACTGCATGTGCGTAGCAGACGTCATCGAAATGATGCCGGTAAGCGAATACGCATCGAATCTTACGATCATACTGGAAGATGTACTGGCCGGACTTATAAACTATCAGGACGAATCAGGCCTCTGGTACAACGTTCCTAACTACGGCGCAGAGCTCGAAGGAAACAGACTGGAAGTAAGCGGAACTGCAATGTTCGCATACGCAATGCTCAAGGGATACAACGGGGGATATTTAACAGACAGCATCTTCGCTGAATCCGCAATCAAGGCCCTCGACGGCATAGCAGACATAGCAACTGTAGAAGACGGAAACATCTCCATAGGAAGCATCTACAAGGCATCCTCAGTAGCTGCTCAGCCGGACGGATACTGCACACAGCCGTTCGTTGCCAACGAAGCAAAAGGCATCGGCCCGGTCATCATGGCACTGCTCGAAGCATAAAAACAATAGTTAGATGTTGAACCCATATAACCCATAACAAAAGAAAAAAGCGAGCTAAACCAAATGCTCGCTTTTTTCGTACGCATCTGTGCGCTTTGCAGATCAATGTTATTTCGATTGCGTCACGATCTTTCAAAAACGATCTTTCCTCCGGTCATCGTCATGACCGGTTTCGTTTCGAGGATCTCGTGAGTCGGGATCTCGAAGAGATTCCTGTCAAGTACCGTAATGTCTGCCAGTTTCCCCTTTTCAAGAGTACCCAGTTCCGACTCGCGGTTGAAGATGCAGGCACTGCCGTAAGTGTAAGCACGGATGCATTCCGCAAGGGTGATTCTCTGTTCCGGGATCCATCCGCCTTCCGGGTGTCCGTCATCCTGAGTTCTCGTAACACCTGCGTGGATTCCCAGCATCGGGTTGAAATATGAGACAGGGTAATCGGAGCCAGTTCCGATGATCGCTCCGGTGTCCAGAATGCTTCTCCAGTTGAAGCAGTATTTAACTCTTTCCGGTCCGACATATTTGATGGCATCATCCACATAGAAAATGGCGTGCCTCAGCTGCATGCTGGCGATCACGCCAAGCTGAGCGAACCTTGGGATATCAGCCGGATTGATGTTCTCAATGTGCTCCATCGCGTGGTGGCGGTCGATCTTTCCGTATTTTTTCTCTGCTTCTTCAAAAACATCGAGGGCGTATCGAACTGCCTGATCACCGATCGTGTGGACTCTGACATTGTAGCCATGCTGTACAGCTTCAAATATTTTTTCCTTCATTTTTTCCTTTGGGATCGAAGGGAATCCTTTAACGGTAGGATTGTTTGTATACGGTTCCAGCATCCACGCTGTAAATACGGTCAAAACGCCATCCAGCAGCACCTTCAATCCGGAAAACTGCAGCATCGGTGAGTTGTACTCCTTCTTATATGCCTCCGCATTTTCCGGCGTAAACTCAAACAGATCAGTAAAGAAATTGATTCTTGCCGTCAATTCATCTTCCATTAGTTTGTACAGTGGATACGGTTTTACCGCGCCGCACGGATATTGGCACGAAACGGACGTAACGCCGCACTCATTCAGCTTTTTCATGAAAATGCGGAGCGCATTCTTTCGTTCTTCGTCCGGCCGGTGTACGACTTTCTGCATCATGAACGCCGCTTCGTCATTGAAAGAACCGTCCAGTTCGCCATTGGCGTCTTTGCCGATCCCATTGTTCGGGTCCGGTGTGTCTTTCGTGATACCTGCCAGTTCTATGGCCTTTGTATTGGCGTAGTACGTATGCATGTCCCACGTCCAAAGCAGTGCCGGACGGTCAGGGAAATACCTGTCCATCGCTTCGCGCGTCGGAATAAAACCGTCATTCATATCGAAGAGGTTCAGGTTGACGCCGTATACCACTTTGTTATCCGGATGCTGCTCTCCGAATTTCTTCATCGCGCCCATGACTTCCTCAAAGCAGGTGCAGCCCGTAACATCAATGCAAAAGCTTTCATCCACCATGTCCATACACATGCCGATATGATTGTGGGAATCCAGGAAACCCGGAAGGATCAGCTTGTCCCCGTAATCTATGACGGTCGTCTGTCCGTCCTGATACTGTTCCGCCTCGTCTGCGGATACCACGTCGAGGATCTTATCCCCGGAGACAATGACGCACGCTTCACAGGGAACGTCATCGGTTCCGGTGAAGACATTCTTACTTTTTAATATATAATCTGCTGCCATGTGGTTCCATCCTTTCTTAAACACGACTGCATCGTTCAATTCCATATTAAAAAAAACCGATGCGTAATACATCGGTTTAGGGGTCTGTTTTTTGTCTACCGTCGGTATGACCGCTGGTACTTTTGAGGGTAGGGGGTGGCTTTCAAGGTAGTATGTCAGCGTGTCGCGTCGAAATAATCCTTCAGATAGGACCGGTTTTTCACGCCCAGCTTTCCCAATACGTTGCCCATGTGCTTTTTGACGGTCGAAATACTGATGAACAGCTCTTCTGCGATCCTGTCATTTGACATTCCGGAAGCGGCAAGCCGGAACACGTCGATCTCGCGCTCCGAAAGGCCCATATTCGCCAGCATGAGATGCTGCGACTCGGTCAGATAATAGGACTTTTTGATGTCGCTGTACATGCGCATTTCGATATGCGTCTTCAGGATGTCAAGGATATACATGTCCCGCTGATCAAAATCCGGGTAGTCTTCCGATCTGTAGATACAGAACTCTCCCAGAAACCGTCCTTCATGAGAAATGCTGACCGTGACAGAGTACTTCATATTGATGCTTTTGAGAAATACGCTGTAGAATTTGGTCTTTTCGAATTCCGCGCCCCGGATGATGTCCCGCACGTTCAGTGCGATCGAATCCGGCGTCGCGAAGATCCAGTCCAGATTGATATTCCCGTAGACGTTTTTGTAGTCGTAGTACTTGCTCAGAATATCGATCTGTTTTCCGTCATCCATGTTTACTTCCACTGAATCGAAGAAGTGACGGTTTTCATCACCGATGCTGAATTCACCCAAATTAAAGACGATCAATCTGCGAAGTTGCCGCAGGAAAACAGAACGCATTTTGTGAGGGTCTTCCTCATAGCCGATCGTCAGGATTATCTTATTTAATATTTCCCATTCAGAATTCGTAAGCATAACATCACCCGCTTATCCATCGCCTGGCGAGCATGATCGATGAAACCATGCATCAATCGTAGTAGTTGCCGTCATCGCCAGGAATGTGTGTCTCAGCAGGCCAGAGGTCATAACCAGGTGCTCCTGCTGATCTCATAGGGTAATCGTCGCGATGGAGCAGTATTATGAGATTCTCGAGGTCGTTAGGGTAGAGGTCAGGGAATCTCGATTGAGTATTCGGCTTGAAAGGACTGTTTCCATCCCTGCCGCATGGAGCCAGATCCTCACCATTTTTGGCGTACATAAAGAGATTCAGAAGGTACTCCGGTGCATTGATGTCATCGTATCCCGGTTCTAACGAAAGGAAGTAGTCACGAAACTCCTGAGGGTCTGTCGTTTCAAGATCAAGATATGAAAACGGATCCTTCATGCTGTCAATGCCTGCAAAGTCGCAGAAATAGTATGTATCACCGCGTTTGAAATAGTTCATATAATGACCGCCGTCAGTCGAGCGCATCTCGACATAACCTTCTTCGTCGAAATCATCCTTAAGCAGACGGTTGAGCAGATTGCTTGTTCCACCGCATGAACCGGCCAGATTTCTGTATGTAAAATCGGCCGATAATCCGGTCACCCATTCGCTATTACCGTAATAGAAATTGCGGTTGTAAGAAAATTTCCCGACCACATATCCGCTTTCCTTCAGGAAACTTAGCGCGTCACTTACTGTAGAGATCTTCGCAGCAGCCTGATCCAAAGTTAAATCTGATGCCGCCAGCTCCCTGATCTGGGCACTGGTGAGCAAAGGCTCATCGATCGGTCTAGGATATTTTTCGACATTTGCCGTCGCGATAGGGCCGATTTCTTTTATGTGGCTTTTTACAATGTCATTTAAGTCGGCAAGGTCTTTCTTCATGTACTTCGCGCTCGGGAGGAACCCGATCCAGCGTTTACTGTTATAGAATATACCGTCTAAAGGATCGATGGCATAGTAATAACTGCCTTTCTTCAGGTAGCCAAGGCACCGGTTGTCAGTGTCATCGGAGTTGATGTACGTCATCATTCCCGTGTCAGCATAATCATCGCTGATAAGGTATAAAACCGCCTTGCAGAATGAACGGCGATTTGTTTTTCTGTCAAATAGGGCGGAGTAAACTGATTCGTTTGCCCTGTCATATGATTCCTCATGCCCGTTCACACGGAAGAACCGGATAGCATCGGCATATGTGTTGATGCTGCTCTGCAGATATTCAATGTCCTGGGACTGGCCCAACTCCAGCAGCTCTGTCTTTGTCAGTTCCGCCTCTCCAAAAGCTTTCGGGAACCAGAACCCGTCTTTGCTGATGCAGGAGATTCCCATGATTTTCTTCGTCTTCAGAGCTTTTGTGATCCTCACCT
The DNA here is from genome assembly GCA_030530285.1 of Bacillota bacterium. GTDB lineage: Bacteria > Bacillota > Clostridia > Peptostreptococcales > Anaerovoracaceae > Lentihominibacter. The sequence goes on from JAUMVD010000019.1 coordinate 5,946, forward strand.
TGAACGTCACTTCTTTGGTGACAGCACTGTGGGAATCATCGCCGGCCGCTGTAATGCTGACAATGACCGGATAGGTGCCGGTCTTAAGGCCTTTGCTTACCTTGACCTGGCCGCTCGTCTTGTTTATGGTTATTTTTTTGTTGCCCTTGACTTTGCTGAAAGCCAGTTCGCCGTTGCCTTCATTATAAAAGGAGAGCACCCTGGACACATCCAGCTTTCTTGTCTTTTTCTTTATAAGAGAACGGTTGATCACAGCGACTTTGCCCGTCACTGCGAGATCGTTATCGCCCGGCTCCGCGTATGCAATATTCAAACTCAGCGGCGCCATAGCGAACACCATCACTATCATGGTGATAATCGCCAGTAATCTCTTCTTGACCATAATCGTTTCCTCCCTGGTTGGAATCATTTTATCATATTACATTGGTCAAGTGTTAGTTTTAAAACATTAGCCAGAAAAAGCCGTATGGTGTAACATTTATTTATGAACGGAACAAGTGAGGAAAAGAAAAGGAACAGACTGATATGGCTGATCATTCTTCTGGCCATTCTGGTCATCAGCGATCCGGCAGTGCGTGAGCGCGTACATGAAGTATACCCGGACCTTTGCCTGTCCTGGCTCTATGACGATTCGACTTCTATTGAAGCTAACATCGAAGAGGTGAAACGATACCCGAGAGCGATGCTGTCAGTGAAAGAAGAACTCTTGAGTGACTCAATGTTAAAGACCCTGCTGGATTCGGGCATATATTTTCAGGTTTACAACGTTAATCGCAGCGGGACATGTGATCGGCTGAAAGCCGCAGGGGTGCCGATGATAGAAACGGACGCGCTGATTCCGTAAATTAGGTATGTGAATATGGCATGAGATGCTGTAAAATTCAATTAGATATTAAAGCAAAGAGGTAAAAACAATGAGAATCAAGACTAAAGCAATAGCCTGGATGCTGACTATTGTCATGGCGCTTTGCATATTTCCTATGGCAGGAACAGGCGCGGCATATGCAGCAAGTGATTCCAGCACGCTGGAAAAAATGGCAAAGCAGCTTCAGGATGAAGACTCGGATCCGTTTATGTTCAAGGACAAAGCTTCAAAGAACGCCGTCTTGAGGGCCGCTGAGAATTATCCCGATTCTTTTGATCTTCGGGATGTTGACGGAGAATGCTACGTGACGCCGGTCAAATTCCAGAATCCGTTCGGCACATGCTGGGGATTCGCCGCCATTGCGGCAGCAGAGACCAGCCTTCTGGGTTCAGGGATCGCACAGCATGATGGATACGGAGCTGTGGCGGATGAGGAAGAAGGAATCAAAGAGCTGAATCTTTCGGAGAAACATCTGGTCAATTTCACAGCGAGACCGATCGAGGAACAGGGACATCCTCAGTATGGCGAAGGCCTGCATTATGTCAATGAAAAAATGTCTCTGGAAGAAAAATTTAATTTCGGAGGATTTCCATTTTATGCGACCACCCTGTTCGCGTCCGGAGTCGGACCTAATCTGGAAGACAGAACAGATCCTGATACACACGAATCGCTTTTGGACATGCTGTCATACAAAGGCGCCAATGGGGAAGTTGAGAAACGCAAAATCAACGGTGAATGGACTGACTTCTGTTATAGCAGCGATGACGACTGGAGCATACCGGATGCATACCGTTTCAAGCAGTCATATGTGTTGAAGCAGTCTTACATGCTGCCGTCTCCTGCGCAGTTCGAAGGAGACAATTACAAGTACGATCCTGCCGGGACAGCAGCGATCAAGGAACAGCTGATGAACAAGCGCGCTGTGGAAATAGCCTTTTGCGCAGACACTTCAATGCCGAATCAGGAAACAGAAGGGAAGTACATCAGCAAAAACTGGGCTCATTATACTTACGAACAGGATTATGCCAGTCATGCCGTTACGATCGTCGGCTGGGACGATCATTACAGCAAAGCGAACTTTGTTGAGGGACATGAACCGCCTGAAGACGGAGCATGGCTCGTGAAAAACAGCTGGGGAGCCGGCACAGAAGAATTCCCGAACTACGGTTATGGAAACTGGGGGATCCCGAATGAAGAAGGACAGGGAACCGGATATTTCTGGCTTTCCTACTATGACCAGACTCTTGTTATGCCTGAAGCACTGGAGTTTCTGGAGAGCAATGTAGATACTTCCTACTATCTGGACCAGCATGATCTGATGCCGCTTACCGGTGTATTCGATGCTGATCTGGAACAGGAAGCATGCACTTCAAATGTCTTCAAGGCTGAAGTGTGTGAAACACTGAGACAGATTTCATGTCAGACATCGGGACCGGGGACTACAGTCCATTACGATATCTATCTGTTGCAGCCGAATTATGAAGATCCGCAGGACGGAGTGCTCGTCCAGTCAGGTGAACAGGCCTTTGATTATGGCGGTTTTCATAAGATCGAATTAGGCAGCCCTGAAATCATTCAGAGAGGGCAGTATTATTCCATCGTTCTCACGCAGATCACCTCGAAAGGCTTTTATAACGTCAGCATCCCTGAAGGGCTCGGGGAGCAGGAGGCTAAAATGGCAGACAGCGACACCTGGGAGATCGGCGTCATAAATCCTAGAGAGAGTTACATGAAGGTCGATGGTCAGTGGACGGATTATTCGGATAAAAAGTTCCGCGAAAAACTGTTTGGAAATTTCATCGCTTCGTCGGCTCTGGATAACTTCCCGATCAAGGGATATTCCAAAGAGAAGGATAATTTATACATTTCGCTGCCGTACGGAAACAATATTTCCCTGGATGTCAGCGGTAATGAAACGACTGTCATAGCAGCCAGACTCAAAGGCAGCAAGGACGCAGTCGTGCCGGCTGGTACGGAAATAAGCTGGGCTCTCGCGCCGGGAAGCGAGAATGTAATCTCTCTGCTTCCGAACACAGACGATTCCTCAAAAGCGATCGTTACAGCCTTGCAGCCGGGATTTGGCTATATCGTAGCCAGCGCTGAAGGCGTAGGAAAGCAGGTCATCCGCGTCGATGTGAAACTGCCATGTGTTCCCGAAATCAAAAGCCTGAAGTCGGGAAAGAAGAAACTGACAGTTAAGTGGAGGATCCCGGACGAGGACGTCTCCGACGGCTTTGAGATCCAGTATCGCATCAAGGGCAAGTCCGCGTGGAAAACGAAATCTATCAGCGCACTGAAAACAAAGATCGTGCTGAAGAAACTCAAAAAAGGAAAGAGATATCAGGTGAGAATGCGCTCATGTCTTTCAGCGGAAGGCCAGAAATTCTGGGGCGAATGGAGTGCTGTCAAAACCAGCAAGAAGATTAAATAATAAGGTTAAGTAATCATGAAACTTGAACAAAGCTTTTTTGTCGGAGCACATGATGTAAATCAGGAAAAAAAGGTTACGAATCAGGCGCTGCTGGAGATGCTGTCAAATATTTCGATGCTGCACGGAGCAAAGGCAGGGCAGACAAAAACAGACGGGACCAGCCAGATCTCCTGGATAGTCATGAACTGGCACATGGAGGTCTACAGACGCCCGCGCATGTTCAGTACTTTGCGTGTCGTAACATGGGTAAGAGACTGGTCACTCGCGCGTGCGGGAAGGGACTATATCATTTATGACGAGGAGAATCAGATCGTTGTGAAGGCCACCGCCGAGTGGGTCGCGATGGAAGTCGCCACAGGGAGGTTTCTACGGATCACAGATGAGCTCGTAGCACCTTTTGGCCCCGAACCGGAAAATGTGAATTTCCCGGGATTCCGTTTCCCGAACATACGCCGGTTCGATCCCAAAGTGGATCTGCAGCAGGAAATGGAGATACATCGCCTGATGTTCGATTATAATGGTCACGTACATAACTCCATCTACATTAATCTGGCAGAGCAGATACTGCCGAAAGAACTGTACGATGATCCGTTCGACTGCGTAGAAGTTTTTTATAAGCTGGAGATCACGAACGGGGACAATGTTTTATTGGAATATAATGTAGATGAAGACCGGCATTACGTCGCGGTACGGCAGAAGGCAGACCGAAAGATCCATGCGATAGTTGTCTTCACTGATCCCGCGCAAAAGCCGGCATAAGGAACATCAGAAGTCCCCGTCTTCACTGACATAGTATCCGATATGCGGCGGCTGGTTGTAGCCGCTGTTCTGCACAGCCACCTGCAGCCGGTAAGTCCGGTCGTGCATAAGAGTATAGAGCCTGTGTTCAGTCGGAATAGTAGTCGTATAGACGAGCAGCGATCTGCCATCGGTGCTCCGCACGGCGATTTCTTCTCTCCAGTCACCAAACAGATCCGCCGTCAGGCAGACATTGTTTTTTGTACCGTTATTCGTGCGGCCGTCAGGGAGGACGGTCGGCTTTGCATCGCTGTCCGTGATTTTGACAGGCGCGTCTTCGCCGTCATCCCCGTAATATCCGTCAAGGAGTTCATCGCAAAGGTCGCCGTCCCAGAAAATACGGAAGTTGTTTGAATCCGCAGGGAAGGAAGCCGGCTCTATTTTGTTTTCGCCAAGAGAGGTGAACTGCCCGGCATCGCGTCCCCAGAACTGAAAGTATCCTTCAGTGAATCCGACATTCGCCATCATTCCTCTGCCCGTATCTGTTTCGGCGTCCTCGTGGAACAGTTCTTCGCCGGTCGCCGCATCATACAGAGTCATTCCATAAGGCTCGGTCTCGTGGACGCAGAAGTACTCCAAACCCTGATGAAGAGGATCGTAATCCGCCAGATGCGAAGCGTCTCCGTGTCCCCGGAAGGAACACCAGAGCGGGCTCAGATCATCATCCAGGACCAGAGATCCGCATAATATCTCATCTTTACCGTCACTGTCAACGTCGCCTACAGTCAGATTGTGATTGCCCTGACCCTCATATTTGTCGAAGCCGTCAGCCGAAGTATCGAAGACGGAGCCCTTTATCAGTCTGCCGTCTTCCAATGCAAAAGCCGCGGCGGCGGTCTTGCCGTAATATCCGCGCCACGCTATGACTGACGGGCGTTTGCCGTCAAGGTACGCTACCGCAGTAAGATAGCGCTCCGACCGGTTGCCCCGGTCATCGCCCCATTCGGTCACTGTTCCGCGGGGGAATGGGTAATAAACGGTATCTATGGCTTCTCCCGTATCACCTCGGAAAACGGTGAAAAATTCATCTCCGGATAGAACTCTGCCGCCTGTGTCATCTTTGCCGCCCTCGGAATGACGGAGATCCGCGGAGTTGTCTGTTGCTCTTATCTCCTTGATATCTGATGCTTCAGAAACGTATCTGCCCGCGCCGTCAAGGCTGCCGGGAGCAGTCTTGAGTGCCAGTTCAGCCTTGCCGTCCTGATCGAGATCATAGGCTGCCATCTGCGTGAAATGTGCGCCGGCGGATATATTGCGTCCCAGATCCATCCTCCACAGACGTTCACCGTCCAGAGTATAGGCGTCGATAAAAACATTACCCGTGTATTTCGCCTCCGCTCCGCTGTCAAAGGAGTTTGACGGGTCCCATTTCAGCAGGAGTTCGTAACGGCCGTCTCCGTCGACATCGGCGCATGTCGCGTCGTTGGCAGAATAGGAATACTCTTCGCCGTCTTTGCTGACGCCTCCTTCAGGAGGGTCGAGAGGTATGCGCATGAACGGATCGGCAATCACTTCAACAGAAGCGGTTTCTCCGGGATCTTCGCCGCCGGCAGTTATGCGGTATGTACTCTGTTCGGTCCCGTCCTTATCGGTATAGCAGTTGCTGCTGTCCGTTTTATGGATGAGTTTCTCTCCGCGATAGATGGAAAACTCAGTATCAACAGGCTCGCTCCCTAAAAGCCGCCAGGACAGAAAAACGCCTTTATCAGTCATGACAGCAACGGTGCCTCTGTCGAGAGATTCCATTTCCACAGGCTCAGCGGAACCGCTCCGGTTCTGCAGCGAACAGCCCGTCCCCAGAGTCAGGATGATCGATATGATAATTGTGATCGCAAATATACGTTTATTCATTGCGGCAGTATCCTCAGTTCGATCAGTGATAGTCGTTCATCTCACTGTCGGTAACATAGGCGGTGTTATATACTACGATGACCGTTTCAATTTCCGGATGCTCTTTTATCCATGATGTGACGTCCGTATCCGTGCGCATGTCCCACAGAGTCAGATGCCTGCAGGCCATTGCCAGGAACGGTGAAACGGCGTTGCCGAAGGAATCCTTGATCAGCAGGATGTCTCCTTCGGGAACATTTTTATTAAAGATCTCGTCATGGCAGTAATTGCCGTACATATAATAGTAATACAGACTATCTCCGGTGTCGACCGGCAGCTCCTCAAGCACAGCGTCGTTCGTCATGACGCCGAAATCTCCTGTCTCGTCTGAGTTCCGGGCAGGGGAGACCAGTCTGATATTCGTATCGTAAAGCGGGTACCGGCGTATGAAGTCATCTCTACCGCCGTATTCGCCAAGGGCTTTCATGCCCATCTCTCCAACGAAGGCATCGCGGTAAACTTCCCGGCCGAATTTGTCTTCATCGAGATTACCGGCAGGGAGATCCTGACCGAAGCGTTCATTAAGATCGCCGGCGATCATGCCTGCCGCCTTCAGGACAGCATCCGTGTTCCAATGATGATCCGTTTTGTAGTACAGGGAAGACCGGTCACAGTCCGGTCCGTATTCGTTTCTGAACTTCTCTCTGAGATCCAGTACGGGAATGCCGCGTTCTTCCAGAGCTTTCCTGCCGCGGGCGGCGCTGTTGTTCCTGCTGCACGGGATCCCCATTGAAGTAAGATCTTCGTCAAAGAGAGGCTTGCCCGGGACTATGACATAGAGAAAGTTGACGCCCTGTTTTTCACAGGCACGGTAAAGCTCCTGCGTCCTGTCAGCCGCAAAGGCCGGGTCAGTAGGAAGTGAGCCTTTGAGCATCTGCCCGTCATCACATGTCAGTGTCTGCATTTCAGGGAAGTATCGTTTATCTATAGCCTTGCCGGTGATACGGAAAGGCTTCAGGAGCAGTTCCTTATGTGGAAGCCATTCGTTGATCGCGGCTTCCCTGGAAGCCGCGTCCATATGCAGCAGTTCAGCCGGTGCTGAAGCATGTCTGACAGACGACGCTCCCATCAAAACGAAAATCAGCATTGCGGCCAGAAGAAATATTCGCATTGTCATTTTTCTCATGCTCCGGCCTCCTAAAACTGAAAGTACAGAAACGGATTATAACTGCCATTTATAAGGAAGGACAGGGACAGCACCACAAGAAGGAGCAGGATCCCCGCTCCGACAGGCCGCATTATAGTCCCTGCGGTCCCGTTCTCCAAACGCGCCTTTATGGCCTTTGGGATAGAACTCGAAAAAACCGCGCCGGCTGCCAGCCAAGGGATCGCCTGCGAGAACCACATGAGGACCATGTCCGCGTTTGCGGCGGACATGAGCCAGCGCTCCGGGGAGAACAGCGCCGCGATTATTGACGCGGCTGAGGCTATGGATTCCGCGCGGAACAGCGTCCACATGAGGACGATCCACAGAAGCAGCAGTATGCGGTAAATGACCCTGAAAAGTTTACCCCTGGTATCGGGTCTGATAAGGAACTTCTCCGCAATGAGCAGAACGCCCCAAAGCAGTCCCCACAGGATAAACGTCCATCCCGCGCCGTGCCACAGACCCGTCAGTCCCCAGACGATCAGCAGGTTTCGGATCGTCTGAGCATTGCCGTGCCGGCTGCCTCCCAGCGGGATGTATACGTAATCGCGAAACCAGCTCGAGAGGGAGATGTGCCAGCGCCTCCAGAAGTCAGCGCCGCTGACCGACAGGTACGGATCCTTGAAGTTTTCCGGAATATGAAAACCAAATACCCGCGCAAGCCCGATGGCCATGTCCGAGTATCCCGAAAAGTCAAAGTATATCTGCAGGGTGTAGGAAATGACACCCATCCAAAGCACAGGGGCAGGCAGAACCTGCTGATCCCATGTGTCAAAAACAAGATCAGAGACGATGGCCAGATTGTTGGCCAGCAGGACCTTCTTGCAAAGGCCCCGGCAAAACCGCATAAACCCTTCGCTGACCTCATCAAACGATGCCTTTCGGTTTTCCAGCTGCGGCCGGATGTGATCGTAACGAACGATGGGTCCGGCGATGAGCTGCGGGAACAACGCCAGATAAAGGGCGACGTGAAGCGGGTTCTTCTGGGCGGTTTCTCCGCGGTAGATATCAACGATATAGGAAATCGCCTGGAAAGTGTAGAAGGATATGCCGATCGGGAGGATGATGTCAAATCCCAAAGGCTCCCCCCTCGTCATCGAAGTAATGGTTTCCGCCAGGAAATTCGCATACTTAAAAACGCCGAGGACAGCGATGTCTCCGGCTATGCCAATCACCAGCGCCGCCTTTTTGGCGGCGGCGGTCTTTCCTGCATCGACCACGATGCCGATGATCCAGTTCCACAGGATCTCGGCCATGAACAAAAACACGAATCGCGGCTCTCCGCAGGCATAAAAAACCAGACTGGAGAGCACGAGCCATCCGTTTCTGCCTTTGCGCGGGATCAGGAAATATATACCCATCACCAACGGCAGGAATATAATTAAAAACGTTAACGATGAAAATACCATTTTATGTCCTATGCGCCATCATGATAAACAGTCTGCATCCCGTCACGTTGCCGCCCAGAGTGCCGACCGTTTCAGGAGGGATATTGTGATGCCACAGCGTCTCGATCAGGGAGAGCTGATCTCTGCGCGAGCCGCTGCAAAACAGGTCCCACCAGCAGTCCATGAGCTGGATGCACAAAGGGTCTTTGTGCGATCTGGCGATGATGGGTGCCTCCAGCAGTCCCCAGTGATCCGGAATTCCGGCGGACTTCAGCCTGTCTTCGTGCCTGCGCAGATCGCTTTCGCTGGCTTTGCGCTGGGTGATGCAGGCATATACCTCATCGTAGACGCAGTCGCGCCGCTTATGGCGGAACATAGCGAGGGGATAGTCTCCCAGGCCCGCCGTGAGAGGCGTCATGTCCGAAACGATATGGATATTGGCATCGCAGTATACGGACTGGTCAAACTCCGGAAACAGCAGGTGAGGGTGCATCTTGCACCAGCGGTTGCTCATGATATCGTCACCCTTGATGTCGTCCGGCAGAACGGCATCCGGGCTGATGGGCTCCCATTTGCTGTTTTCCGGGACCTTCTGATCTGTGATCACGAAATACCGGATATTGTCCGGTGTGATCAGAGGTTCCGTCAGGTCATCATAACTGCCAAAGAGGGCAGTGTACACCGCGATGGTCTTGTCGCTGAAATACAGCGTGCCTCGGTCCGCTGCCGTTCCGCGGTCCAGCGCCAGGTCGTTATCGGGGATGTTTTTCATCACCGTATAGCTGCGGGCAGGCGGGCTGGCCGGCTGCGTCGGTTTGCGGCGGAATTTGCGTTTGAACCGGTCAATGGCAGACAGAGATTTCTGCTGTGATGCGCGGTGGTCCGCCCGGGCCTTTTCCTCCAGAGCGCCGATCATTTCTATATATTGTCTGCTGTCATGAACAGGAAAAGCCATGGTTTACTCCTCATTTCTATCGAACCGCCTGATCCAGTTTGAGATCAGGTAACGGTTTTTGATCTCCGGATCCACCGGGCGGTATGGCGCCATAAAGAAATCATCCAGAGAACGATCCTCCCCGAGGACATAAATGTTGTTCGGGTCATAGAAATCCTGATCCCGGATGGACTCCATATTCGTGATCAGTTTTTTGCCCCAGAACATCGCTTCCATAGGGCGGAGGGACAGTCCGGCGGTTGTATCCAGATAATAATCCAGCAGAATATCGGATGCCTTGACTTTATTGATCACCTCGCGGTATGGCATCAGTTTTTCAAAGGCCGCCTTGTACTTCGGCGGTTCCGTCAGGATGAATTCGGTCTTCGCGCCGTGCTCCTTCAGCAGAGCTTCGATGGACCCGAGCGCCTGCGCCCGGCCCTTGTCACGCCCGAGAAACAATACCTTAGGGCTGGGCCTGGATGGCTCGCGAAATGAAGCCGTCGCTTCATCTGTCAGGCAGTCGAAATAAAACTGCGTATTCAGCTTGATTCCGTATTTGATGCTGTCCGCTCGGGAATAGGTCCATACCTGGATTCTCTCATCGAAGAGGTCGAACAGTTTCGGGTTTGTAACGGGGTTCCAGCACCAGTAAATGATCCGCTTATCAGGGTATCTGGCGCAGATTCTGTTCAGATGCTTGGAATTCGTTTTGGAATCAAAGGCGATGATGATATCATCATCCGGATCCACCTTAGGGACCTTAAAAAAGAAATAATTTGAAAAATATTTGCGTATGCGCGATTCATGGATGAGAAACGTTGCCAGGTTGCGAAACTGATTCTCATGATGTATGCCGCTGGCCTCGAAGTAGGGTTTGAACAGCGGAACCCGTCTCAAATCGTAATAAATAATCATCTCTTTTCCGCAAACAATCCTTTCCATTTAGTATCTTTTTCAGAAAGAATCAGAGGGGTGCCGTCTGCCAGACGGTAGCCTCTGGCGTCAGCGCTGCCGGCGTATTCGCCGCAGACCTGCGGCCACTGGATTCCGAGATCAGGGTCATTCCAGGCGATGCCGCTCTCGTCTTCGGGATGATAAAACGCATCGCATTTATAGAACATTTCCGCGATATCGCTGAGCACGAGAAACCCGTGGGCAAATCCGCGGGGGATGAGAAACTGCTGGCCCTGATCTGCGGTCAGGCAGCGTCCGTACCACTTCCCATAGGTTTCAGAACCCTGTCTCAGGTCAACCACAACATCAAAAATCTCACCTCTCAGTACGCGGATCAGTTTCGCCTGCGGGTGATGAATCTGATAATGAAGACCGCGCAGAACTCCTTTGGTGGATCGGGTCTGATTATCCTGTACGAAATCATAATCAAAACCGGCTTCTTTCATGTCAATGGCATGATAAGTTTCCATGAAGTATCCTCTGGCATCTTCATGCTTTTGCGGCGTGATCAGGCAAAGGCCTTCGATTCCGCCAAGATTATAGTCCACTTTAATTTGCCCCATCTCAATATTCCTATCCGTTTCTAAAATGAACTGTTTCCCGGACTGCAGATGTATCGATGGACGGCGTCGTTCCATGCCGGAAGCGGACGGAAACCGTTCGATAGCAGTTTGCTTTTGTCCAGTCTTGAGTTCAATGGTCTTACGGCTTTGCTCATGCCGTATTCCGCAGTTGTGATTCGGTTTACCTGCGTGGTGTATCCGGCTGCGCGGTAGATTTCCTCGGTCATGTCCGCCCGGGAAATATAGCCGCCCGGCGTGGTTTCCGCATTGGTCGCGTGATAAAAACCATATCGCTCCGACTCCGTCATATCCGCCAGGAGCTGGCTGAGATCCGTCGTGTAAGTCGGTGTCCCGACCTGGTCGTCAACCACGTTCACATGCGATTTGCCTTTGCCAACCCGCAGCATGGCGTCTATAAAATTATCGCCGCCGGCGCCAAACAGCCACGCCGTCCGGACGACAAAAAACTTCTCCAGCATTTCCAACACATAGCGCTCACCCTGAAGCTTGGAACTGCCGTATATATTCAGCGGCGCGAAGGTTTGGCAGTCTGCCTCCCAGGGACGCTGCCCGCTGCCGTCAAAAACGTAATCCGTGCTGATGTAGATCATTTTAGCGTCGACATTTCTGGCGGCTGCTGCGACATTTCGCGTGCCCTCCGCGTTGATCCGCCAGACGAGATCCCTGTTGTCTTCATCTTCCGCGGCGTCCACATTGGTCCACGCTGCGCAGTGGATAATGGCATCCGGTCGCAGGCCGCAGATCACATCGCTGATTTTCTCCGCATCGGTGATATCCGCCTGGGGTCTGTCCGATCCGGTGACTTCATGATTTCTCGCGCAAAGGGCACTGACCACATCCTGCCCAAGCTGCCCGTTGGCGCCGGTAACAAATACTTTCATCTCTATTCTGATTGATACAACCTATTTGGTCTTTCTGACCTTTGCCGCGGACCACGCGGAATCATAAGATGCGGTCCCGATTTTCATATAGGTCTGGATCCTGACATAATACTTCTGTTTGGCGTTGAGCCGTTTGATTTTTTTGCTTGTCTTTTTATAGCCTTTGACCGTGATGGTCTTGACATTTTCGGTGAAATTTTCATCCGTGGCCAGCTGGATCCTGTAGCCGGTTATTCTGGCTTTAGGCATCTTGGCTGACTGTCTCTTCCACTTGACGGTGAGGGCTCTTTTCTTGGCGGTCAATTTTTTGAGTGCCGTTTTCTTTGGTACGATTTTAAAGGTCGCTGTGGCCGTCCCCGTGTAATGACCCTGTCCCGTGACGGTCAGCGTCGCAACGCCGATTTTGACATTGTCGGCATAGGAAAGCGTATAGTCCACGTCTTCGCTCAGGGTCTTACTGTTAAGTTCAATGACCGGCGCCTGAGTGATGGCTTTGCCGGTGTAGCTCATATCCGACAGACCTGTGATGGATGCTTCAGAGATGTTCCACACATTCGGGTCCTGACCTTCGGATTTGATTTCCAGTCCATGGGCTTTTGCATAGGCTTCGGCAGTTGAACCATCATAGCAGTGAATCGTCACACCCTCAGGGATAGAGCCTTCAGCTATGTCACAAGCGCTTGCGTGGATGGTGATGTCGGTGAGACTATCACAATGATCGAAAGCGCCTTCGCCGATCATCTCGACATTCGGCGGAATCGTTATTTCTTTGAGCGAGCCGCAGTATGAAAACGCATATTTGTCGATCCACGTTACGGTTTCCGGAATCGTGAGTGACTCCAATGCATTGCAGCCGCTGAACATATTACTGCCGATACCGTCCAGATGTGCCGGCAGCGTGACGGAGGTAAGGCTTTTGCAGCCCATGAGCAGCGAGTTCTTTTTGAGAATGCAATTCTCCGGAAAGACGATGGATTCCAGATCTGCACAGTTTGAAAATGCGCTGTCATCAACATACGTCACGGTGTCGGGAATCACGATATTTTTTAGGCTGCTCTCATAAAACGCATATTCACCAATTGTCTCTACAGAGGCAGGGATTTCGATGCTTTGGATTTTCGTTCCGGACAGAACATGGCTGTCCAAATATGTAATGCCTGATGGCAGATCGATGGATGTGATTTTGGCGTCGCTGAACGTGAATGTGCCAAGATCCGTGATACTCTCAGGCAGGCTGATCGATGTGAGATCCGTACACTCCGCAAATACGAAGTGGCCGAGATCCTGGACCCCATCCTGTATCGTCAGTTCCTGGAGCCCGTCGTTATACATAAATGCCTTTTCCGGCAGAACTTTGAGACTGCCGGGGATGACGATGGATCTCAATCCGCTGCCGTTTCCGCTGCCGCATCTGGCAAAAGCCATCGCGCCCATGGAAGTCAGGGTATCAGGCAGCACCAGATTGCAACTAAGATACGAGCACTGGTAAAACGCGCTGTTGCCGATATGATTGATGCGCGTTTTGCTGAGATCGATAGAAGTGAGCTTTGTTTTATAAAAAGCTCCCGCGCCGATGCCTTCCAGCGATTTCGGGAAGGTGACGCTGCTGACAGCGCTGCCGTTAAGCAGATTGTTGCCAACGTTAGTCACGCCCTCATTGATGATGACGGTCTTGACATTCTTGTTATAAAACGGGCTTTCCTGCGGTTCGATGGACGTGTTGTCAGGATGATATGAGCTCATCCCTCCGTTGCCGCTGATCGTCAGCACACCGTCAACCAGAGTGTAGGTGACGCCGTCACCCAGCGTACCGGATTCCTCCTCAGCGGCAAAAGCCGTATTTCCCGGAACCGGCATAAACGATGCAAACAGTATTAAGGCAAATGAAACAGTACATAATTTCTTGAACAGGTTTTTCATAAACGGGTCTTTCATGTCGTGTCGCTCCTCCTTATTCCAGTTTAACCATCACATACCATTATACACGTGCCGGGTAAAAAAACAATTCGGTTAGACATCCGGCATCAATTGTCGTATAGTTATATTACGCAATAGTTAGATTGGTTAGATAACCAGAAAGGATAGAATGATGAGATTTGCATGGTTTAAGGATCCGGAAAATGTAATATACGCTGACGTAAATGAGTTTGCTGACTACTTCGGCAAGGAGACAGGCGTAGTTGATTTCAGGCAAAAGCTGGAGGATTTCAGAAATAATCCGGTCAAAGAAGGCGTGATTCTGAAAGGGAAAAAGCGAACCAGTCTGAAGCTGATGATCCCGGATCTGGTGTTTGAAGATAAAGAAGAAAAACTGGAAATGGGAGATACCGTTTGGGTTTATCTGGGAGAAGTTTACCCATGTTATTGCGTTTACTGGCCGCAGGAAGAAGCTTAATCATGAAACGGACGAGTGCAGTTATCACAATGACGTTGATGCTGTCGCTTTTGCTTTTGCTGTTTGGCTGCGGCGGAGTCGGTACACAGTCTGATGAGACGGCGGCAGAGGATGCGGCAGCGGAAAGCCTGGTTTTGCTTGAGGTAAATGGCGAAACTCTGGAAGTGGAGCTGGAAGATAATAAAGCGGCGCACGCGCTCAGGGAAATGATCGGCGAATCCGGGATGGAACTGGAGCTGGAGGAATACGGCGGATTTGAGAAGGTCGGCCCGCTTCCGGGAGAGCTCCCGGCAAGCGATGAGCAGATGGATGTTTCACCGGGCGATATCGTCCTGTACCAAGGCGATCAGATATCACTCTTTTATGGAGAAAATTCCTGGAGCTACACCAGGCTCGGGCACGTGAAAGACGCAAACGGCGCGCAGCTGCAGGAGATACTGGGAGATGGAGACATACACGTAAAATGGATTATCAAAGAGAAGTAACAATGAACTCGTCGGGGTTTGTACTCCTGACGGATTACGTTCCCGGCGTGATTCAGGAAATACGATATTATTCCACCTACAATTTCGTAGGCGACCGCATCGACGGTTATGAGCAGCCGGTCGCGCTTCTGACGGTTGAAGCGGCAAGGGCGCTGAAATCCGTCGCCAACGAAATGAACGTGCAGGGATACCGGCTCAAAGTATTCGATGCCTACAGACCCGCCTGCGCGGTAAGGCACTTTGTGTTGTGGGGGATCGAGGATCAGGATCTGAGAATGAAGCCGTATTTTTATCCGACACTGCCCAAGCAGGAGCTGTTTTCAAAAGGCTACATCGCCAGCAAATCCAGTCACAGTAGAGGCAGCACAGTCGATTTGACACTGCTGGATATGGCAACAGGGCAGGAGCTTGATATGGGCAGTCCTTTCGATCTGTTCAGCGAGATCTCGCATCCGGACAATACGGACATCACGGAGGAACAGTATCAGAATCGCATGATGCTCCGCAATGTCATGGTGCGCAACGGATTCGAACCGATCGATTGCGAGTGGTGGCACTTCACACTCAAAGGAGAGCCTTACCCTGATACATACTTTGAATTTCCGGTGTCTGCGGACTACCTGAGAAGATAAGCCCGAGAGATAAATTGATCAGGGCGAAGAGAGAGAAACGGCAGAAGAGGGAGAAACAGTAATTGAAGAGATCCACAATAAAGAGTTTATTGATAGACATTTTAATCGTTGTTTGCGTCGTGTTCGCGATCACGGCAGTGATCAAACCGACCATCGTCAAGGGCGAATCCATGGAGGACACGCTGCACGACGGCAATTATCTCATTCTCAACAGGATGGCATATAAGATGCACTCGCCAGAGCGGGGTGATATCGTCGTATTCCCCAGCGAGCTTGACGGCGGAAAACTGCTGATCAAAAGAGTCATCGGCGTCGGCGGAGATGTCGTGGAAACAGACGGACTGGAAACATCCGTAAATGACAGCAAGCTGGATGAACCGTACATCAAAAGCTCCACATTCGGGGACGGACTGATGGAAACCTGGACAGTTCCCGAGGGCAAAGTGTTCGTCATGGGTGACAATAGAGATAACAGCGCGGACAGCAGGCAAGCAAATGTCGGCTTCATCGATGAAGATGACATCATCGGCAAGGTGGCTGTGCGGCTCTTTCCGTTCAGCGAGATTGGCACAGTGAAATAGGTGCGGGCGCCGCCTTGAAATTTCAATATAGAATAAAAGTTTTTTTGACCGTTTTGCAGCTAAGATAGCGCTAACCATTGAAAACAAAACTGACTTAGCCGCGCATAGTAAGAGCAAGTATCTTAAAAACTAGACAAATGCCTCTAAATTATTCACTTTTCACCGAATTTGGGTTCTCAAGCGGCAGTTATGGTCATCAAATTGCAAAAATGCGCGGCTAACCTCTTGTTACTATCAATGAATATAGGAGTTTTAGCCGCATTTCACTCTTTTATATTAATCTGCACTCCAATATCCTTGGTCTGACGGAGGCTCTCAACAAAGAGAACATTGAAACGATCCGCTGGGGTCAGAAGCTGACCCTTCTCATGCAGAACGGCCGTCATGTGCTGACCATTTAATAATACAGTTCTGCAGGACCCTTGTATTCCTGTATGGTATTTCCTCCATCCACGACCAGACTCTCACCTGTGATGTAAGAGGCTTCTTCTGATGCCAGAAATACAATGGCATTCGCCACTTCTCTGGCGTCAGCGCTTCTGCGCAGCGGCGTATTCAATCCGCCCGCGGCTTCCGCTTCCGTCTGGGATGCTGTGCCGATCCAACCCGGCAGGACACAGTTCACTGTGATTCCATTTGCACCGAATTCAATGGCAAGGGCACGTGAAAGTCCAACAACACCAGATTTGGCAGCGCTGTAGGATGCCTCTCCCGGATTGCTGACGACTGGTCCTGTTACGCTGGAAACATTGACGATTCTGCCGTAGCCTGCGTCCACCATGAACGGCATGACTTCTTTCGTCACATTGAAGGTGATGTTCAGATTGCGGTCAATAGCATCGTCCCAACTTTCATAAGTCATGTCCAAAAATCCAGAGAAGTCTTCTTCCACTCCCACCTGAACCATGCCTGCGTTATTGACCAGAACATCGATTTGACCAAACTCCTCTGTCACAGCCGCAACCAGTTTTTTCACCTGCTCCCGGTCCATGAGATCGGCGATGTATCCTTTGGCATCAATTCCTTCTGTCTTCAGTTCCTCCGCTCTCTCATAAATCCGATCTGTTGTAGCAACAATGGCGATCTTGCCTCCAAGACCGCCAAGGATTTTCGCTGTGTTGAAACCGATACCCGTCGGACTGCCTGCCCCAGTCACGAGGCAGACTTGGTTTTCAAAATCAACAAACTTCATATTGTTTTCTCCTGATTATCTATTGTATGTGCCGATTTCCGCTAACTCTGCAATACAATTATCCCATCCCTGGATCAGGCGGTCAATATCTTCATCCGTCGTCACTGGTGATACGAGCATCATATTATGGAACGGCGTGATGATGATACCGCGGTTGTGCAGGTAAAGGTGTGTATAGTACATGAGATCCCAGTCGAAGTTGTTCTTTGCATCTGTTCCGTTGACTGGCATAGTCGGCATGAACTGAAGCTCGCATCTGGCGCCGGAACGCGTCAGGCTCCAAGGCACATTGTGCTTTGTCAGAACCGCTTCCAGACCTTTTGCCAGTCTGTCGAGACCTGCAAACATTCTCTCAAAAGCTTCCTCGGTTGCAACTTCCGCCAACTGTGTCCTCATGCATGCGATAGCGAACTGATTAGCCGCCAGTGTTCCACCGATTCCCATAGGGTCGGAAACGCCGCCGTTACCATAAGTTTCTCCGATTTTATCTGTGATTTCTTTCGTGAATCCATAGACGGAAATCGGAACACCGCCTGCGATGGACTTACCGAGCGTGACGAAATCCGGCTTGAGATTATGTGCTTTCGTGTATCCGCCGTACCCTTCCGAAAGAGTATGCGTCTCATCGATGATCATATAGGAACCGTATTTATCGCAAAGACTGCGTACACCATCGAGGTATCCTTCGTCAGGAAGAACCATTCCGCAGTTGGTCATAACAGGTTCCAGAAGAACCGCTGCAACATCCTCATGGGCCAGTTCTCTTTCCATCGCTTCCAGATCATTGAATTCAACAACTCTCGTCAGCTGATCCTTCGGCAGACCAGGATTGGAATCAAAGTGTGAACGCAGACAGAGCTTGCCGTCATCACCGATGTGCGGCAGGGTTTCGTCAAGACTTCCGTGGTAACATTCCTGCATCACCAGAATCTTAGGACGACCGGTCAGCGTTCTTGCATTACGGATGACATATCTGTTCGCTTCTGTTGCTGTCATCGCAACCTGCCAGGTCGGAAGACCGAATCTCTTGCTCAGCTCTTTACCGATTTCAAGTGAGTCCAACGTCGGCATCATCGTTGTGATTCCCTGATACGCCTTCTCTGCAATCGTCTTCGCTGTTGCATCCGGGGAGTGGCCAAACATGGCTCCGGTGTCGCCCAGACAGAAATCAATGTATTCATTTCCGTCGATGTCCCAGCACTTCTGATCCTTTGCTTTTTCCAGGAAAACAGGATGGTCCGTTCCCCAGTCAGCCATCCAAGGCATCGGAACGCCGTCCAGTAAGTTCTCGTGCGCTTTCTCAAAAGCCTCACGGCTCTTCGGTGTTCTCTCATTGAACAGCTTGTCTTCTCTTTCTCTCAGCTTCGCCAGTTCCTCTACTGTAACCAATCTGTAAGGGCTTTTCTTATCTGTAATCATTATTATTTTCCTCCTGTTATCATTCCGCATCGGGTTTGATGCCTTTGCATCTTCTTGTTTAAAGTATATTCCCCTATTGCGCTCAAAAAAATAGACAATTTTCATTTGTTTCGCTATAATTATCTTAAATATAAACTATTTTTGAGGAGGAATGCCGTGTTTGCGAAAGAACAATCTGTTGCTTTTGAACATAATAGTCCCGTTGCCGTCACCCTGTACCGCGTCAGCCGTCAGATGCCGCATTATCATAGAAACGAACTGGAGATCATCATGTGCCTCCAAGGGACGGTCGAGGTTTACAGCATGCACGAAAAGCATGTGCTTCACGCCGGTGATATCAAGGAAGCGGATACCTACGACATCCATACGGTAACGGCAGATGCAGAAAACACCGACAATTTGGTTGTGTCATTTCATTTTGATTTGACGCATCCGCTTTTCGCGGGCAAAGGCTATGAACTTCTGTATTATATCTGCAGCAGTGATGGAATCGACAAGTCAAAGAAACCTGCCCTTGATAACCTTCGAAAAGTCCTCTGGGCACTGCTCTATGAGGAAGTTCACAGAACCACATACACTGCAGCTAGCAGTGAGGAGAGAATCAACAATCTCTCCGGAGAAGTACTGCGCATCTTGCGGAACAACTTCCAGTATTTCAATGACATCAATCTGGATGACACTTACTCCAAAGACATGCAGGACCGGTTCGAACACATCATCGCTTACATGCTCGAAAACTATGCGGACAAAATCACCATGCGTGACATCTGTCAGATGGAGCATCTGAATTACAATTATCTCTCACAGTTTTTCAAGACCACTTCCCTGAAGACCTTCCGCGCCTTTCTCCATGAAATCAGAGTCTACCATTCAGAACATCTGCTTTTATGCAATCCGGAGCTGTCTGTTCCGGAAGTGGGATACGCCTGCGGATTTTCGGACCCGAAATTCTTTTATCGCGAATTCAAAAAGAAACATGGGCACACTCCGCATCAGCACCGCATCTGGTACCGCAACTACAACCGGCTCGTGTCGGATGATACCATTTATTCTCTTCAAGAAAAAAAGCAGGCGCTCTATGAGTGTATCGCCTGCTTCTATTCTGAAATGATATAAACTGAGATTGCTTTTTCTTGATGTTTAGCGGTAAAATTTCTGCGAAGGAGATTTTTCATGGACATCAATCGAATTATCATATATATCATGCTCTTCTTTGTCCTGGTAGGCGCGGCGGATCAGATCACCGACTTCACACCACTTCCGAACATTATGCCTCTCGTAGAGGTCTTCGGGATCATCGGCAATGTCGCTGTGATTCTCGCCGACGCCTTCGTGTTGGTGGAAATCATCGCACTAATGGTTTCGCGGAGCAAAGAAAAAGAGGAACTGTACCCCGTCCTTTTGTTATGGTGGAGCATACGGGGCTTGCGCGTATTGCTTCGCAATCCGCCGTCCTGCGCGAGCCCTCCACGGCTCGCTTGGACAATCGGCTGCTCGAAAGCCCACCGGGCTTTCTCCCGACGCCGATTCCCTTTCGGGTTCTCGCCCTGTATGAGGTTTCAATATAAAACGAAGGACAGGTAAACCTGTCCTCTGTTTTATGGTGGAGCATACGGGGCTCGAACCCGTGACCTCATGACTGCCAGTCATGCGCGCTCCCAGCTGCGCCAATGCCCCAGATGGAGCCACTGGCCGGGATCGAACCGGCCACCTGCACGTTACGAATGTGCTGCTCTGCCAGATGAGCTACAGTGGCTCAAGAATAAAGTGATTTATTCTTCTTGAAGGTCTTCGATGAGACCGTCAATGTCATCATATTGCTGTGTCTCGCTGGAATTTGGTCCAACGTTAGGATTGCTCGATGTTCCCACAACGAAGAAATATACGATCGCCAGAACGATGAACAATGCGATAACAGCGGCGAATATCTTAAATCCTTTTTTGAGTTTTATTTTCTTTTCTTCAGGCGGGATGAAGTCGCTCTGCATGGTTCCGGCTTCGATTGCCTCAGCCGTCTCTGCCTGCTCGGCTTGCTCAATGAGCTGCTCTGCGTTATATTCATCCTCTGCAGCCGTTTCACCAGAAACAATCTCAGTTGTTTCTGTCTCGGAAGTTACCGCCTCAATTGCAGTATCAACTGCCGTGTCAACAGTAGCTGTCTCATCTGCTGCGCCTGCAACAGGGGCAGGAGTTTCATCCTGTGAAACAGACTGAACTGCTTCAGCGGTTCCTCCGGCAGCAGCTGCTGCCTTGGCTGCGATCTTCTCTCGTTCTTCTGGAGGAGCAAAGCTGCTCTTGAGGGCATCTTCGATGTCCGATGCTGAGAGCGTGTGCTGCGCTTCTTCGGCAGGCTCTGCAGCTGGCGTTTCTTCCGGCACTTCAACCGGCTTAATCTCCGGTGCCGCAGGCTGCGCTGCTTCAGGCTTGATCTCCGGCGCTGCTTCCGCTTCTGCTGCAGCCTTCGACGCTTCCGCTGCCCGCTTAGCGTTCAGTTCGGCGATTCTGGAGAATAAAGTCTTGAGCTTTTGCGCGTCCTCCGCGTTATATGAGAGTTTCTGCCATTTGCCTTCGTACTTGAATAAATAGATCTGTTTCGCAGAGGAATGTTTGATCGCACTCATCCCGATGTACGGGAACTCTTTGTCATCTATGGTTACAGATTTCTTTGAAAACTGAACATTTTGACCGTTTGCAATGTAATCTATAGTGTTCATAGAACCTCCGCTTGAACCTTATTCCTTGTTATCATAGCTCTAATTGGCATAAAAAGTCAACCTGAATTGACAAATTGATTCAAAATTTGGTAAAAATAGGGAGACAAGCCAAAAAGTTAATGTTATAATAAGGCAGAGAATTATGTTTGTTCATTTGTTTTTGATGTTTTTGAGAAATAGAGGTTTTTATGGATAAGAATGCACTTACAGAAAAGAGACGAGAAACTGTTATCGGGCTCCTGAAGGGAATGCAGATAAGGAAGGGCACGAGCGAAGGTTTTGACAAGGACGATGTTTACGGTTGCATCCAGCAGCTCTGCGATCTGTACGAAAAACACATCTCAGAACTGGAAAGAAGCTATGAAACCGAGATCCACGATCTGAACAAGAGATATCAGAAGTATGATGAGAATAACGAGCTCTATGTAAGTCTGATAATGGAAGCCAAGAAGAGCAGCAATGAGATCATCAACCAGGCCAAGACAGAAGTCGACGAAATCCTGACCGCAGGTAAAGAAGAAATCGCCAAGCAGGAAGCGGAGATCAAACAGCTGCGTGAAAACAACAAGAAAGAAGAACTCGAGATGGTCGAGAGCCTGAATGCCGCCAGAGATGTAATGGAAGCGGAGAAGGCTGCGATGAGAATGGACGTTGAAGCCGAGAGAGAAAAGCTCGACGCCAGAAAGATCAAGTATAAGCAGCAGATCAACGCCATGGACGAAGAGTTCGAGGAAATAAAGACAAACATTCTGAGAACAGCTGCCAAGCTGGACGGACTCAGATCACAGGTGGAAGAAGTCACACCGGAAGAAGTGAACTGGGATCTGGGAGACGAGAAGGAAGGCGCTGTTGAAGTAGAAATACCTGACGCTGATGTAGAAGTTGACGATGTGGTCGATATCGCAGCAGAAGCTCCTGCAGAGCCAGAAGCAGCGATAGAGGAACCTGCGGCAGAGCTGGAAGTCCCGGCAGCAGAACCTGAAGCACCGGCAGAACCTGAAGTACCTGCTGAGCCGGAAGTTCCTGCGGAACCGGAAATCCCGGTTGAACCGCTCTTTAAGCCGAGCGAAGAAATGAAGGGACTTGAGGGCATCTTCGATGAGCCGAAGGCCGATCTGGAAACAGCGGCAGCCGAAGAAGAACCGACCGTAGAAGAACTTCTGGATGACATTTCATTCGACGACCTTCTGGCGGAGGTAGAGGCAGAGATTCCGGAAGAAGCGCCGGCGCCTGCTGAAGCCGCTGCAGAAGAGGTTGCTGAAGCCACCGAAGTGATCGAAGAAGCAGCCGAAGAAAAGACCGAAGAAGTCAAGAAAGCGGCAGACGATCTGGTCGAAGAGATCAGCATCGACGACCTTATGGATGTTAAGGAAACAGCCGAAGACGAGATTTCATTCGAGGGACTCGAAGCATTATTCAAAGACAAATAAACGACATTCACATATTAAGACAAACAGGATACGCGACGCGTCAGTGTCGCGTATACTTTTATGACAGGAGGCAGAAATGAAATCGCTAAAAGAGAAAATCAGGCGGGAAGGATCTGTTATCGGAACGGAGATCGTCAAAGTTGACGCATTTCTCAATCACCAGATCGATGTCGAATTTCTCGAGGAAATCGGACTGGAATTCAGCAAGAGATTCCAGGGCATCAAGGTAGACAGAATCCTCACCGTCGAGGCCAGCGGCATCGCTATCGCATGTCTAACCGCTCCGTATTTCGGGTATCCTCCTGTGGTCTTCGCCAAGAAAGCGGCGCCAAGCACGATGAACGCCGGTTTCTATGAAGCGGAAGCCAAATCCTTCACCAAGGGCACGGTATCGACCCTTAAGATCTCAAAGGAATACATCAAAGAAGGTGAAAACGTCCTGATTCTGGACGATTTTCTCGCCAGCGGGCAGGCCTCGCTGGCCATGGCGGATATCGTCGAGCAGGCGGGTGCCAACGTGGCCGCCATCGGAGCCGTCATAGAGAAGGGATATCAGGGAGGCTCGGAGCTTTTGAGAAGCAAAGGCTACAGAGTCGAATCTCTGGCGGTCATCAACGAGATCTGCGACGGACAGGTATACTTTGACGATAACAGAGGATGAGATGAACGATTTCAAGGTTGACTACCACATCCATACGACAGCATCAGACGGCAAGGCGCGGCCGACGGAGATCGTCAAACAGGCCAAAGATCTGGATTACGACATCATCGCCATCACAGATCATGATAATGTTGACGGAATGCAGGAGGCGATGATCGCAGCAGAAGCGCTGGAGATCAGAGTCGTTCCGGGGGTCGAGATCGCCGTGGAGACAGATGAAGGCATAGGCCTGCACATGCTGGGATACTATATCGACATCCATAGCGAACAGCTGCGCAGCTTTCTGCGCGATCTGATCGAACGCAGAAAAAACTACAACAATCAGCTGTTCCGGACGTTGCAGAATATGGGATATGACATTTCTGAAAGCGATGTCAGACCGGGCAAGAACAACTTTATCGGCAAGCCTCAGATCGCGGGCGCTTTGCTGCGAAAGGGATATATAACGGACGAGAGACAGGCCTACGGACCGGAGTTTTTGCGAAGTCCCCAGTGTCAGAAGATCCCCAGCCCCAAGCCCGCCGCGGCGGACGCCATCAGAGTGATCAAGGAAGCGGGCGGCACCGCGGTACTCGCGCATCCGATACAGACCCGGGGAATAGGCCGGCCGGGCAGTGAAGAATTCTTTGCCAATATAGACAAGATCATCAAGCAGCTTAAGATACAGGGACTGGGCGGACTGGAATGCTATCATCCCGATCAGAACGCGGAGGAATCCGGCAGATTCGTGGAGCTGGCGGAGAAATACCATCTCCACATTACCAGAGGATCAGACTTTCACGGCAGTGACCTCGCCGAGGCCGATGAGACTGCCGAATACAGATAAATGGAGGGAACAATGAGAATCTATAATACGCTGACAAGAAAAAAAGAAGAATTTATTCCACAGGAAGAGGGCAAGGTCAAGATGTACGTCTGCGGACCTACCGTATATAACTTTTTCCACATTGGAAACGCCAGACCGTTCGTGGTATTTGACACCATGAGAAAGTATCTGGAATACAAAGGCTACAAAGTCAAGTTCGTACAGAACTTCACGGACGTGGATGACAAAATCATCAACAGAGCCAAGGAAGAGGGCATATCCGCAGGTGAAGTCAGCGAGAAATATATCGCCGAATACTACAAAGACGCTGCCGCTCTCAACGTCAAGAAGGCAACGGTACACCCTAAAGTTACCGAGACGATTCCTGACATCATCAAGTTCGTTCAGGATCTCATCGACAAAGGCTACGCCTACGAAGTAGACGGCGACGTATACTACAGAACCAAGATGTTCAAGGACTACGGCAAGCTGTCCGGCAAAAACACCGACGATCTGCGACTGGGAGCCAGGATCGCCGTAGGCGAGAAAAAGGAAGATCCTCTGGATTTCGCGCTTTGGAAGGCCCGCAAAGAAGATTCGGAGATTGCGTGGGATTCCCCATGGGGCATGGGAAGACCGGGCTGGCACATCGAGTGCTCCGCCATGTCTAAGAAATATCTGGGAGATACGCTGGATATTCACGCCGGCGGAGAGGACCTGCAGTTCCCGCACCATGAAAACGAAATCGCCCAGTCAGAAGCGCACAACGGCAAGCCGTTTGCCAACTACTGGATGCACAACGGATATATCAATGTGGACGGCGTCAAGATGTCCAAATCACTGGGGAACTTCAAAACCGTAAGAGACCTGCTGGGACAGTACGATGGTGAAGTGCTCAGATTCCTGATCTTAAGCGGCCAGTACAGAGGCCCAATCGACTTCAATCCTGAGATCCTCTCCCAGTCTGAGAACGGACTGAAGAGGATGAGAAACGCCAAGTCCCACCTGAAGCACCTGATTGCTACTTCCACGCAGGCAGGACAGGGCGCAGGCCATCTGGACATGTCCGATGCCGAGAAGGAAGCCCTCGCTTCATTCGACAAATTCAGAGACAAGTTCTGCGAAGCCATGGATGACGACCTCAATACCGCCGACGCCATTTCGGCCGTATTTGAACTAATCACCGCCATCAACACGGCGACAAAGGACGGCGCCAGCAAAGCCTTTGCGGAAGGATCGCTGGATATCCTGATGGAACTCTGCACCGTGCTGGGGCTTTTGCAGCAGGAAGTAGAAGAAAAAGTAGAAATCGAGCCTGAGATCCAGGCCCTCATCGATGAGAGACAGGCGGCCAGAAAGGCGAAGAACTTCGCCAGAGCCGATGAGATCCGCGATCAGCTGAAGGCCCAGGGGATCACGCTCAAGGATACGCCGCAGGGCGTACAGGTGATCAGAAACTAAATGAAGATAGATAATCTAAAAAATCTCAATACCGAAGCCCTGGCGTATATGGGAGACGCCGTATACGAACAGGCGGTGAGAGAAAGGCTTTTGGTCCAGGGTCACGCCAGAGTAGACAATCTGCACCGCATGGCGGTAAGGTATGTGAACGCAGAGGCTCAGGCAAAGGCGATAAAGGATCTTTTTGATGAGCTGACCGATGACGAACAGCGGCTGGTGAAGCGAGCCAGAAACCACAGGTTCCACTCTAAGGCCAAGCACGCCGATCCGGTAACATACAAGTGGGCAACGGCCTTTGAGGCGCTCATCGGGTATTATTATCTGGCGGATGAGGATCAGAGACTCGATTGGTTTTTGCGGCGAACGTTCTGTGTGATAGGAGATTAACTTCATGGCAAACAGATATTCTAAAAAAAAGAAACCGGTCAACAAGACGAAGGAATGGATAACCGATTACTATCAGACCGGCCGCGAATGGGATAAGGATAACAAGCGCAGACGTGAAGAAGCCGGAGAAAAGGAAAACAAAGGCCTCAAGAACCTGAATTCATTCGAGCGCTCTTGTATCGTGATCATTATTCTGGCGCTGATCGGGCTGTTTATCAAACTGGTGGTTCTGAAGCACGGATTCTGGACGCCGGGAATTTAGAGGATAAATCAATGAGTAAAGCAGACAAATTATTTGTAGATATGTGTCAGAGCATTCTGGACGAAGGGTACAGCAGCGAGGGACAGAAGGTTCGCGCCAAATGGGAAGACGGGACTCCGGCGCATACCATCAAGCGTTTTGGCGTCGTAAACCGGTACGACCTGCAGGAAGAGTTTCCTGCGCTGACCTTGAGGCCGACGTACATCAAAAGCGCCGTCGACGAAATGCTCTGGATATGGCAGAAGAAATCAAACAAAGTAAGCGATTTGAGCTCCGGCATATGGGATGAATGGACGGCAGAGGACGGAACCATCGGCAAGGCTTACGGATATCAGATGGGCATCAAATATCAATTCGCCCAGGGCGAGATGGATCAGGTCGACAACGTGATCTGGCAGCTGAAGAACGCGCCGTATTCCAGGAGGATTATGACCAATATGTATAACTTCGCGGATCTGTCGGAGATGAAGCTGGAACCCTGCGCCTACAGCATGACCTTTAACGTTACGGGGGACCGGCTGAACGGCATCCTCCATCAGAGGTCTCAGGACATTCTGGCGGCCAACAACTGGAACGTGGTGCAGTACGCTGTGCTCATCCACATGCTGGCGCAGGTAACGGGATTCGTTCCGGGAGAACTGGTGCACGTCATCGCCGACGCCCACATCTATGACAGACACGTGGACATCGTCAGGGAGATGATACAGCGTCCGCAGTATCCGGCGCCGAAGTTCACCCTGAATCCGGACGTGAAGGATTTTTATGATTTCAAGCTGTCGGATATCAAGATCGAAGATTACAAGACCAACCCGCAGATCAAAAACATACCGATCGCGATTTAAGGCGAGGGAAGGATAAAACATGAACGCAATTGTTGCTGTAGATAAAAACTGGGGAATCGGCAAGGACAACGACCTGCTGGTGCACCTGTCAAAAGACCTGCAATACTATAAAGAAAAAACGCTGGGCAAATGCGTGATATTCGGACAGAGGACGCTGGAATCCCTCCCGAAGGGCAGACCGCTTCCGGGAAGAGATCACATCATACTGAGTGACGATATGGAGTATCAGGTAACGCCGAGAGAGGGGTTTGCCTGCGACGTCTGCCATACGAAGGAAGAGGTTCTCGCAAAGGCCGCGGAATATCAGGCAAAGGGCGAAGAAGTCATCGTATGCGGAGGCGCCTCCATCTATGAGCTGTTTCTGG
The DNA here is from genome assembly GCA_030530285.1 of Bacillota bacterium. Classification (GTDB taxonomy): domain Bacteria; phylum Bacillota; class Clostridia; order Peptostreptococcales; family Anaerovoracaceae; genus Lentihominibacter. The sequence continues at coordinate 33,452 of JAUMVD010000019.1, forward strand.
ATGACTGTGACGGCTTCTATGTGACCATGATCGACCACGCCTTCGACGCCGACAGATTCTTCCCGAATCTGGAGGAGCGCGGGCTCAAAGTCACCTGGGAATCTGAGCAGATGGAAGAAGACGGATACCGGTTCACCTTTAGAAAGTACGAGCGAGTATAGAGTACGAGAGAATATAACAAATGTCTGATTTGATCGCAGGAAGAAATGCCGTTCTCGAAGCGCTGAAGAGCGGCAGGAATATCGATAAGATAAACATACAAAAAACCGACGGGCAGTATTCGGGACCCATCAAACGGATCATATCCATGGCCAAAGAAAAAAAGATCCCTGTATATTACAGCGATAAGGCGCATATGGATAAGACTCCGAATCATCAGGGTGTGACGGCTGTTGCGTCGGATTTTGAATACGCTCAGGTGGAAGACATGCTGCAAAGGGCCGCGGAGCGGGGAGAAAAGCCTTTACTCGTCATCCTGGACGGCATCGAAGATCCCCACAATCTGGGAGCCATCATGAGAACCGCGGAATGCGCCGGAGCGCACGGGATCATCATCCCGAAACGGCACAGTGTATCGGTGAATGAAACGGTGCTCAAGACCAGCGCCGGAGCGGCGGAGTATATGCTCTGCGCCCGCGTCACGAATATAGCCAGAACCATCGATGAGCTGAAGGAAGCGGGGCTCTGGATCTATGCCTGTGATATGGGTGACGGGCTGATCTATGATCAGGACATGACGGGTCCCATGGCCGTCGTCATCGGCAGTGAGGGTTTCGGCATCAGCCGGCTGGTAAAAGAAAAGTGCGACTTTGTGGTCAGCATTCCGATGAGCGGCAGCATCAATTCGCTGAACGCCTCAAACGCGGCCGCGATATTTATGTATGAAGCCGTAAGGCAGAGGATCGCCAATGATTGAAAGAGACATACTGGATTCCATAGAAAATCCCGATGATCAGCTGGTGCTGGAAGCACAGGCGGGGGACATCACCGCAGAGGAAACCCTCATCAGGAAGTATTCCCACATCGTCACGAAGAAAACCCAGGCGTTTTTTATGGCGGGGGCTGACGCGGATGATGTGGTGCAGGAGGGGATGATCGGCCTGCTGAGAGCTGTGCGCAGATACGATCCGGCTAAGAACGCGTCCTTTGCGACCTTCGCGGAGATCTGCGTCACCAGTCAGATCATCAGCGCCATCAGAAGCGCCGACCGTGTGAAGAACAAACCGCTCAACACTTCGCTTTCGCTCAATGTACCCGCAGGCGGTGACAAACGGCGCGAGAACGAAGACATCACGCTGGAGGACACACTCCGCGCCAACATGGCCGATACGCCGGAGCAGCTTTTGCTCTTAAAAGACGTAACGTACTATATCCTCCATAATGGCGATAACGTCTTCAGCGATTTTGAGATGAAAGTGCTCAACGAGGCGATCAAAGGCTATAAATATGATCAGATCGCGGAGAAGCTCGGCAAAACGCCAAAGTCCATCGATAACGCGCTGCAGAGAATCAAGAAAAAAATTGGCAAATATTTGAAACTGTAAACTGGTATATTTTTATGGTTGTCAAAACGCCGAAATTATAATATACTGAATGCGTATGAGCGTGCTGCTGTAGCTCAGTCGGTAGAGCACCTCATTGGTAATGAGGAGGTTCGGCAGTTCAAGTCTGCTCAGCAGCTCCAACATTGTTAATTTGCAAGTGCCCTGGGAAGGGCGAGGTCAATCAATTTTTTCAGGAGGAAAAAGCAATGGCAAAAGCAAAATTCGAAAGAACGAAGCCACATATCAA
>JAUMVD010000020.1 GCA_030530285.1 Bacillota bacterium
AAAGTATCTCTCATTTTTTATCTATTTCTGTAACATATGTCCTATCACATTACAAAGGAAAATTTGACAACAAGAAATCGCCTGTTTGCGGCTATTTAACCCGTACTGTTATTGTCACGGTTTTACTTGCCATATTATATGCCGGCGTGGACGGAACCGTCACTGTAACCTTCATAGAGTACTTGCCTTTTTTCGTCTTTTTCTTTACAGTAACTTTTCCTGTGTCCTCATTTATTTTTAATGCCTTTCTTGATTTGGCATTCACGCCTGTCCCCTGGAATATGATGTCTGCATCTTCATTATCACTTTCAGCGTATACAAACGGCTGCACCACACGTGCTTTTTTCTTGAGTTTTTTGGCTTTGATTGTTCTTGTTGTTGTTTTTATGTACAGCTCGGGATCCATCTTATAAGAGTTTACTGTTTTTGTCAGTCCTGTCGGATTATCTACCGGCATCTGATAGAATATCGTCTCCCCATTATCCCAGCTATACCAAACGATTTTCCCATCATTCAATATCGGACGGCAATCAGTAAGATATGCGTCTACGGATTGAACTGCTGAGGTAGTTTCTCCCTGTGCATCGACAAATACGCACTTTAACTGTCTGTTGTCTACGTCATCATCCCTGACTTCATCCCACATAAGCAGGAATGAATCATCGTCGACTCTGATCAGGTATGGGTTGCTGGCTGAAATGATGCCATTTCTTTTATAATTCGTGATCCATTTTAGTTCAGTTGTGAGTCCGGATTTGTACACAACTCCCAGAAATACATTTCGAACATTACAATCATCATAGAAGTATTCCTGTGGAATAGAGCTTCCGGTAATCAAATAAGTATCATTCGTAATCTGTAAATCTCCCAAGAAGGCGCCTGTATAATTCTGTCCGGAGTTCCCATCGAACTCAAGAACGTCTATACTATTTAATTCATTTTCGATGAACTCGCCAGAGGTCGCACTGCCATTTCTGAATCTTTTTAAAACAATCGCTCTGGGACCCCCATCCCCATGATCGACTGTAACGATACGTTTTCCATCAAACTGGACAATCTGACCAAACGAATGCGAAACAAAACCACTGTCATTATGAATGCTTTCACCTACTTTTTCCAGAATATTCATAGTGGTGGTTTTCACTGTAAATGTATAATTAGTCTGATGACTTTTTCCGATAGAATCCTTGTATTCAGTGCGGCAGGTATGTACAGCCAGAACGCTGCCTTTTATGGCCATGCTGCATGTTCCGGCATGAAATGGTATTCTTATTCCCACTCCTTTAATACTGACGTATTGAATTCTATTCCACTGTTTGTCATATTTAGAAACGCGTATCACTTCTAAGTCATCGGATTCGTTGGGATTAGACTGTCCTGTAGTTACATAGTAATATTCTCCATCAGTGCAAAAACCGCCCCAGATTGGCAGATCCATATTTATGAAACGGAGAGATGTTCTGTTAAAGTTCTGATCGTAATACTCAACAGCGAACTGTAACCGCTCATCCTCATCCCCATCATAGTCATCACCATAGCCCACGCCGGCCTGAACTCTCATATATCCCTGATCTGTCGGCACGAGGAATGACATGTCCGTAAATCCTACGTCATTAAATACGCCATATCCATGAACACTACCTGTTTCGCCCCAAAGAATCTCCTCTTGAGAGCCGGATTCTTCATTGGCATAGACATTGCAGCTGATAAGAAAAAACAATACCAAAGGTGCCACAAAAACAATTAGTCTTTTCATTGTATTCCCTGTTCCTTTCACGAGCTATAATAATTACACACCATTCTTATTATAGTACAAAAAACTGCTGCATCAAACAGTTGATGCAGCAGTTTTTATAACAATATTATTTGGAGTATTTACCTCCTGCCGGTAAGATTAATTATTCAACTTCCGTCATGGAGATCGCATCTGTAGGGCACACGTCTACACATGCTCCGCATCCAACACACTTCTCCTCTTCCAGGGTCCATTTGTTGTCTACGACATCGTTAATCGCTTCGCTTGGGCACTCATTCACACAAGCATTGCATCCAATACACTTATCTTCGTCCACTGCTGCGATGGTTCTCTTTGCAGGGGCTTCTTCCTTAGCTTCCTCCGCAGGAGCTTCCTCTGCAGCAGCGCCGCCAAATGACAGGCACTTCTTAGGGCACTTGTCGATGCAGGCTCCACACTTAACGCATGTGTCTGTATCCACTTCCCAGATCTTTTCTTTCCTGTCTACTGTGATCGCGTCTACAGGACATTCCTTAGCGCAAAGTCCGCAGAATACGCAGGCTTCCTTATCGCAAGCGAGGTCGCCGTCATCAGCTGCAGGTTCTTCTGCAGGGGCTTCCTTAGCTTCTTCCGCAGGAGCTGCTTTGGCTTCTTCTGCAGGAGCTGCCGCAGCAGCAGCGCCGCCGAATGCGAGGCACTTCTTAGGGCACTTGTCGATGCAGGCTCCACACTTGACGCATGTGTCTGTATCCACTTCCCAAACCTTTTCTTTCCTGTCTACTTTAATGGCATCTACAGGACATGCCTTAGCGCAAAGTCCGCAGAATACGCATACTTCCTTATCGCAAGCAAGGTCGCCATCATCAGCAGGTGCAGCAGCGGCTGCTTCTCCGGCCGCTTTCTTTGGAGCCTTTGCAGGAATCTCAAACGTATCTACTACCTTGACTACGTCAGGAATCGTGTAGAGATTCTCCATGGTCAGGCACTTCTTAGGGCATCCGTCTACGCAGGCACTGCACTGTATGCACTGCATTCTCTGGATTGTCCATGAACCGCCGGCTTTATCGACTTCAATGGCGTTTGTCGGGCAGGCCTTAGCGCAGATCCCGCATCCGATACAATCTTCGCCAACGATGCTGACAGCACCTCTGGTTCTTTCCTGCCACTCTCTTGGCTTTACAGGATACATGAGAGTGGACGGCTTCTTGAATGTGCTTCCGATGATCGTCTTACCAAATTTGAAGAATCCAAGCAGGTATGGAACCGCAAGACACAGCAGAGCAGCAATAATTATAACAGCAATTATCATAACTTTAGTCACTACTCTCACCTACCTTTCTGTACAGCTGATGCAAGGGTCGATGGTCAGTACCAGCATAGGTACGTCTGCCAGATCGGCTCCTGCCAGTGTTTTAACCATTGCAGGGATATTCATGTTGGTCGGTGTTCTGACTCTCATTCTCTTCAGGAACTTCGTGCCTGCGCCCTTAGCATAGTAATATGCTTCGCCTCTTGGCTGTTCCATACGAGTGATGTATTCGCCTTCGATCTTGTTCGGCACCTTCATGTCTACAGGACCGTCCGGAATCTGGTCAACAGCCTTTGAGATAAGATCGATAGACTGGAAGACCTCTCTGATTCTGACTACTGTTCTGGCCATGCAGTCACCGGCTTCTTCGAGAACCGGCTCAAAGCCCAGCTTGCCATAAACACCGTGGTTGTCTGTCATTCTGATGTCCTGAGGAACACCGGATGCTCTGGCCATAGGTCCTACAGCGCAAAGCTCTTCGGCTTCTTCCTTCGTCAGAACGCCAACGCCAACCATTCTGTTCTGTACTGATGCATCATTAATGAATACGTCAGTGATTTCTTTGATTTCAGCTTTGAGTCCGTTCAGAACTTCCTGCATTTCCTTCAGGTTTTCGTTGCTGATATCTTTTCTCATGCCACCGACTTTGCAGATGGAGAATATAACCCTGCCGCCAGTGTTCTTTTCAAACAGGTCGAGTACTGTTTCTCTGATTCTCCAGCAGTGGTTGAACAGGCTCTCGAAGCCAAAACCGTCTGCCAGAAGTCCCAGCCACAGCAGGTGGCTGTGAATTCTTCCCAGTTCATGCAGAATGGTTCTGAGGTACTCAGCTCTCTCAGGGACCTGAACGCCCATAGCACCTTCCATGGATGCTACAGCGCCCCAGCCGTGACCGAAGCTGCAGATACCGCAGATACGTTCTATTACATAAACCATCTGGTTGAAATCCTTTGTTTCGCACAGTTTCTCAAGTCCTCTATGGATATATCCGATAGATGGAATTGCTTCCACAACTGTCTCGTCCTCGAGTACCAGGTCGAGATGAATAGGTTCAGGAAGCACTGGGTGCTGTGGTCCGAAAGGAATTATTGTTCTTTTACCCATTTTCGTTACCTTCCTTTCCTATTTCTTTGGTTTCCAAGGTGTTTCTTCTGCGATCTTGAAGAATTTACCCTGATAATCTAATTCACTGTGGTTAAACTGAACGCCAAAGAGATCATGGATCTCGTTTTCATAAATGAATGCCGGCCAGTAAATACCAGTGATACTTTCAACTTCTTCGCCGATCTTGATGTCCAGTCTGAGATTGTACAGCTGATGATCCTTATCAAATGTATAAATGATTTCATAAGTATCGTCATCCAGTACGACTCCGCACATCTGACCTAATCTGTAGCCGCCGGCCTTCATGTCGCCAACCTTGGAGATAAGCTGGGAAAGATCAACGGTTTCAAAGTTCTGTTCTACGAATACTCTTTCGCTCATTATTCTTTCCCTCCTTCTTCAACGACTTCTGTAGCTTCTTCTACAGCTTCTGCTGGCTCTTCAACAGCTTCTTCAGCGGCTTCGGCAGGTTCTTCTGCTGCTTCCTCTGCAGGAACTTCCAGCTTATTGACCATCGCGTCACGCTTAGCCTGGAGAACACCAAGTCCCTTTACTACTGCGTCGATGATCGCTTCAGGTCTGGCAGCGCATCCCGGAACGTAAGCGTCTACAGGAATGACCTGATCGACTCCGCCCAGTACATTGTAGCAGTCCTTGAAGATACCGCCTGAGCAAGCGCATATACCTACAGCAACAACGACTTTAGGTTCAGGCATCTGCTCATATATCTGTTTAACAATTCCTTTGTTCTGCTCATTTACAGAACCGGTTACCAGGAACACGTCAGCGTGTTTCGGGTTACCGCAGTTGATAATACCGAATCTCTCAACGTCGTACATAGGAGTAAGACATGCCAGAACTTCGATATCGCATCCGTTACAGCTTGATCCGTCATAATGAACGACCCAAGGTGATTTTGTTACATATGCTGACATTTCTTCACCTCCTTAGAAACATAAGTACAATACGAAAACGTTGATCATACCGAGAACAACGGCAATGATCCAAGATGACTTGAATGCGAACTGCCACTTCATTCTCGCGAAGCAGTTATCGATGTATACTTCAACGAAGTAAGCAGCGATAGCTACGACGATACCAATAACCCAACCCCAGGCTGTTCCGTTCGCGAAGAACAGGAATACGAAACCGAGGAGGAATACGTTTTCATACCAGTGAGATATCTCTACAAAACCCATGGTCCTGCCGATGAACTCGGTAGTAAGACCTCTGACCAGTTCCTGGTGAGCATGGTGTGACATACTCAGGTCGAACGGTGACTTCCTGAACTTCAGCGTCAGGATGAAGATCCAACCGATGAAGAGTCCGATCATTGGCAGGAATGCCATAGTGTCGCTTCCCAGGATGTCTCTGACATTGAAGCTTCCCTGATACATATAGAAACCGATGACTGTGAGCAGTACCATTGGTTCATATGCCATCATTGCCAGAAGCTCTCTCTCAGCACCAACCTCAGCGTAAGGTGAGTTGGATGAGTAAGCGGCAACGATGAGGAATGCTGTCGCGACCGTAAGTGTGAATATTACGAGCAGCAAGTCTCCACCTGCGAAGAAGATAACACCGGAAGCGATGACGAATACTACGAAGATCAGTACGTAGAAGTCCTGGAATCTTGTAGGCGCCATTCTTTCCTTTTCGAATAACTTGAACACATCGTAGAACGGCTGCAGTACCGGAGGTCCTACTCTTCTCTGCATCTTAGCAGAAAGCTTTCTTTCCAGACCAGCCAGAAGTCCCCCGAGCAATGGCGCCAGTACGAGGTATGCGATTATTGAAATTACTGTCTTAACAATCATTATGCGACACCTCCTAACAGACTAACCAGCGTTGCAACCATATAGCCGATGCCGATAACCAGCATTGCGATGCAAAGGATATCTCCGACGACATTCATCTTATGTTCGCCAAAGTACTTTTCCATGTGCCAGTTTCTAAGAGTGAACTCGTATTCCTTCTGCATGGAACCATAGTATGTTCTGTTGTCGCCGGTGTTGGCGCCAGCCAGATAAATAGGAACCTGCTTTTTCTTGGACTTGCCGAAGAACATTGCAGCCAGAAGTACGAGTACAGCGATCATGATGACCATGATAGTCATGTTGCCGGATGACATGATGCCGCCGGACAGACCGCCGAATACTACCTCCAGATAAGGTACCAGCATGTAGCTTGAAATGAGAGGGAAGATCAGGCATACCAGGATGACCAGAGCTACCAGTATGAAGTGTACTGCTGACTCAGTCTTGTGTACGCCGGTCTCGATGCTCTCCTCACCAGCAACGACTGCAGTGAGTTTGCCCATCCACTTGAGCCAGTAGAATGCGGTTACCGCACTACCGAAGCAAATGCATCCGATGAGCAGGATGTTTCCGGAATCTACGAAGGATACCATGCATGCCCACTTGGAGATCAGCATTCCGAACGGAGCGATGAACATACCTGCGATACCGATGATCATGCACATTGCAAGCTTAGGCATTCTGTTGAACAGGCCGTCCATATCTTCGATCATTCTGCTGCCGATGTGGTGTTCTGCAGTACCTACGCAGAGGAACAGTAATGACTTAGTGATAGCGTGGAATATGATGAGCATGATACCAGCCCATACCGCTCCAGCCGATCCTACGCCGCCGCAGGCAACGATCAGACCCAGGTTGGCGATGGTGGAGTAAGCGAGTACTCTCTTCGCGTTGACCTGAGATATTGCCGCGCAGGAGGCGAACAGGAATGTAATACCGCCTACCATCATGACCATGATTCCGGCGAAGTTGTTCATGCCGAGAACCGGTGCCAGCTTGATGACGAGGAATACGCCGGCCTTAACCATTGTGGATGAGTGGAGCAGCGCTGATGTAGGTGTAGGCGCTACCATAGCTCCCAGCAGCCAGCTGTTGAACGGCATCTGCGCAGCCTTTGTGATACCGGCGAATGCGAAGAACGCTGCAGGTATTGCCACCAGATCTCCGTAAACAGATCCTACGAGGAGCATCGTGCTCAGTTCTACTGTCTGGAATACAGTTCCCAGGATAACGATGCCGACTGCGAATCCCAGTCCGCCAAGCAGGTTCATGATCAGAGCTCTGAAAGCGTTGTTTGTCGCTTCCTCGGTCTTCGTGTAACCGATGAGCCAGAATGATGAAAGGCTTGTGATCTCCCAGAAGAAGTACATCCAGATCATGTTGTTTGATGTTACCAAACCACACATTGCGCCAAGGAACAGGAACATTACGAAGAAGAACCAAGGTCTTCTGTCTTTAGCTCCTTTTGGCTCGTGGTGCTGGAAATCCTTCATGTAACCCAGTGCATAAATGCAGATCAGGGTACCGATGATTCCAATGATAAGAATCATGATGATCGAAAGTCTGTCGATGTACATGTTGCTTTCGACCTCAATGTGGTGGCCTTTAGTCAATTCGAACCACATAACCAGTGGTGTCTGAATGATTGCAAATATCGCAGCCAGCCATTTTTTGTGCTTGCATGCGGTGATGATGATATAGATGCATAACCCTGCTTCTATGACCATCATAATGTAGTTGACGATTTCGCCGTTGAATGAGAAGAACTCAGATCCTCCTCTGGCGAACTGGATAGCGACAACGATCGACATAGCCGCGATGATGATCGACGATGCTATGACAATGACGTCTCTAGCCTTGTCAGCTTTTGCAATCAAAAGAATAAAGGCAATTACCATTGGGAAAAAGATTAGAAAACAAATTGTGCCCATTTAATCCTCCTAATAATAAAATTTGACTTATTCTTTGAAAAAATAACTTTTCAAACTATTATACATATATCGTGAAGAAATAATCAAGTTCGAAACAAAATACATTATACAAAGCTATGCCTTTTCGCAACAAAATTAGCAAAAAAGTGTCGAGATGTAAGAAATGATTCTTACTTCTGCGACACTTTCTTATTTTTCTCCCATATAAGACAGTTTATTCAACGGCCAAACCCGAAACAGCACGTTGCCTTTGATCTGTCTCATGTCCACAAGCCCCACATCGGGATTCCTGCTGTCGTATTGCTTCACGGATCTGTTATCGCTGAGGATAAAGACCTGATTGCCTTTGAGCCTGGTGCTTTTGAAGCTGCCTTTCGCTCCCTTGATGCCATTCTTCGTGACGTACTCTTCCTCGTTGACGTACACGGTTCCGTTTTTGATCTCGACAGTATCTCCCGGGACGGCGATAACCCTGGAGGTTATGTTGTCTTTCGCGCCTGCGTCCAGAGACGTCGTCTTCTCCAGGATCACCAGCTTATCATGCTCAGGGGCCTTTCTCTTGGCAGAGTATCTGGATTTCGTGACCACCAGCACCTGACCGTCTGACAGGGTCGGATCCATATACTTGCCCTCCTGAACTTCCGGCGCCAGGAGCAGGAACACAATGATCGCCAGGACAATGGCGATCCTGTACGGCCTGCCCCGCTTTCGCTCTTTGACAGCCGGGGTATCGTATTTTCCCATATTGATTTCCTTTACCTGATTGATGTTTCGTAAAAACCCCGGCGCAGGATCGCCGCACCGGGGTCATTATCCATTTCACGTTGTAAGGTTATTGATCTTCAGCCGTATCAGCAGCCTTTGCAATATCAGCCTGTTCCATTGCGGCTTCCATTTCTTCCAGCTCTTTGTTATGTCTGGCGCTGATGGCGTCACAGCTCTTCTTGAAGGCTTCTCTGATTTCTTCCCTGGAAGGTTCAACCTTCTTAGAGAGCAGATAGATCAGGATGCACGCGATGGCGCATACGATCGTGACGATCCAGAGTACCACTCTGATGGTTCCTACGATCGTATCCACGTTGGCTGCTTCCAGAATGCCGTCGAAGTAATCTCCGGATTCCCAAGCGTCCTCAGTTCCCCAACCTTCATACCAAGGTTCAAAGGCCAAAGCGATCAGATTCATGATCGTAATGACCAGCAGCAGGAAGGAAATCCTTCTCGTATCGCCTACTGCAAGCTTGGTCTTAGGGTTGCATACGAATGCTTCCGGATCCTTCTTTGACAGTCCGCCGTACATCCTTCTCCAGATCAGGTACAGAACCGGTCCGGTGAGCAGTCCGATCATACCACCGAGATAATAGTCGGATCCATTGACGAAGAATGCGAAGATCGCTACACACGTCGGTACGATGCAGATCACACCGAGAAGTCCGTTTCCTCCAGGAATTCTGAAGATGTAGTCTTCCTTCGGAATTCTATGTCTCAGTATCATGGCTGAAATATAAACCATGACGTAGGATGAAAGCAGCAGTGCTACATCCAGTACGATGATAAATCCGAACGGGAACATGCAGAACAGAAGGTTGAATATTCCGACTGACAGAACCGCTACATACGGTACACCGTACTTCTTGTCTACCTTGACCATGACAGGTGGCGTCAGGTGGTCATCAGCAAGGGCGAAGAATCCTCTGGATCCGGACGCGATATACGTGTTGTAGATCGAACACTGCGCTAAAATAGCTACGACAACGAATATGATTCCCCATGCAGGACCCCAGAATGTCGATACGACATCCGCGTATCCGACGCTGCTGCCGTCTGTTCCCCAGTTGTCATACTGGCCGATGGAACCAAGGCCTGCAGTTGTAGGCAGAATGTATACTGCCATGATCAGAGGAATCGTTACCAAAGTACCCTTAGGAATGACCTGCGGGTTTGATACCTCTCCGGCAATGGTGGACATGGACTCATATCCCGAATACATCCACATCGCGATGGAAATACCTCCGGCTATGTAGAAGAACCAGTCACTGATTCCTTCTGCCGGCTCCGGCGTAAGCTGGAATGTTACCGAAGGATCGCTGCCCCAATTGAGGAATCCGCAAAGGGCTACGACTCCAAACGCAACCATAACCAGAATCGAAAGAACCGTACTTACCGCACCTACGTCCTTGACACCTCTGATGTTGATCAGGGTGAAGATCGCAATCATGCAGAACTTCAGCGCGAACTCTCCTCCGATTCCCATATCCCATACCGTCGCGGCATAACCGCCGGCAAGGATAACATAGGATGTGTTGTCAATGTAGATGGAGATCGTTCTCCACCAACCTGCCTGGAATCCCCAGAATTCTCCGAGGGCTTCCTGTACCCATTTGTAATATCCGCCTTCCTGCGGTCTGACTGAACCCAGTTCGGATGCAACCAGTCCAAACGGAAGTCCCCATACAAACGGAAGTACACACAGCATGATTATGGTGAGACCCGGTCCGCATTCCGGGATCATTTCCTCGATGCCATAACATCCTGCTGCTACGAGGCAGAAAATCATGAATACGACTGTTGAAACTTTGATTTCATGTTTTTTCAGGCCATGATCTCCAGTCGCAACAGCCACGCTTTGTTGCTGACTCATTTCTTTCCTCCTTCTAATACAAATAGTAAAATAATTACAATTATATTATATCACTATTCGCAGAACTATAAAGACCTTATTTATAGTTCCCTCCTCCCTTCGACTGCTTTCAGCAGGGTGACTTCATCCGCGTATTCCAGATCTCCTCCCACCGGTATGCCGTGGGCAATTCTGGAAACCTTGATACCGCTTGGTTTGATGAGTCTGGCGATATACATCGCGGTCGCCTCCCCCTCGATGGTCGGGTTGGTGGCGATGATCAGCTCCTTTACCGCTTCATCCTGCAGTCTGGTGATCAGGCTTTGGAGATTGATATCATTCGGACCTATCCCATCCATAGGGGATATGGCTCCGTGGAGTACGTGATAATAGCCGCGGTATTCCTTGATTTTTTCCATGGCGATCACATCGCGGGGACTCTCCACGACACAGATCATGCTCTTGTCTCTGGTGTCATCACTGCATATGGCGCACGGGTCTTCATCGGTCAGATTGCCGCATACCGAACAGTACTTCATGTTCCGCTTAGCCTCGCTGATGGCTTCGGCCAGCGCCATCGCGTCCCTGTCTTCCATGGACAATATATGAAAGGCCAGACGCTGCGCTGTCTTGCCGCCGATACCGGGGAGTTTGGATAGTTCATTGATCAGCCTGTTCAAAGGCTTTGCATAATACTTCATTTCCTGATCTCCGGTTTAGAATCCCGGTATGCCGAGTCCTGCAGTGAACTTGCTCATCTCTGCCTGGGATATTTCTTCCATCTGTCTCAGCGCTTCGTTGGCCGCGGTAAGGATCAGATCCTGCAGCATTTCTACATCGTCCGGATCGACGACTTCCTGCAGGATCTGGATGTCTTTGATTTCCTTCTTGCCGGTAACCGTGACCGTCACCGCGCCGCCGCCGGATGTGGCGGTTGCTTCCATCTCATCTATCTGTGCCTGGACTTCGTCCATCTTTTTCTGCATCGCCTGCATCTGGGCCATCTGCTGCGCGTTTCCCATCTTTGGCTGTTTCGGCTTTTTGCCTGCTTTCATTCCTTTACCCATTGCTATATCCTCCTGTTATTTGATTTCAACTTTTATTCCCAGCACCTCTCCGGCATTTGAGGCGATGTCCTCAGCCGAGAGCTGCTCCTTTGCCATACTCTTAAGGGACAGGTTCATTCTCCTGTGTTTGCCCGTGTATTTCTGCATCAGTTCTTCGATGAGTTTTCTGTTCTTCTCCGCGTGTTCCCTGGTGATCACATTGGAAACCACCACGGTGAACTCTTCATCATCGATGGATACGAGTGTGCCGCCCTGCCTGATGAGGGACATGATGCCGCTCTGACTGGCGCTGTCCTGAAATACTTCATCCCATAGTTCAGATACATCGACATCGCTCGTCTCAGGCACAGGCTCCGGTACAGGCTCAGGCTGCGGCTTTGCTAACGGCTCTTCCGGCTCGGCCGGCTGGGCTGACCTGACCGGCTCGGCAGTTTCTGCTGTCTTTACTGGCACGGCGGGTTCAGCAGGCCCGGCAAGCTCCACAGGCTCGTCTACCTTCCTAAATTCCGTGGCTCTCTTGATCTCCCCTGCGCCCATGCACAGCTTTACGATAGACAGTTCCAGCAGTATCCTGGGCTGGGTCGACCATCTGGCTTCGTTGGATGCCTTGCTGAGTTCCAGAATGCCTCTGTTGATATCCTCAAGCTCCAGCACCGCGCTCTGCCTCCTGACGCGTTCGATGTTTTCGGATGACATGTTCAGCACAGTGGACGGATCTCTGACGTACTTTGTCAGAAGCAGATTCCTGTAATGGTTGATCCAGTCTCTCATGAATTGCTTGACGTCTTTGCCGTCTGAGAGAATATCAGCCAGATATTCGATGGCTTCCGAGGTGCGTCTCTTTCTGATGCGATCCGTCAGTTCTATGAACACCTCATCTCCGGAAGCGCCGAGAAATTCCAGAACGTCCTTTTCTCCAACAGTTCTGTCCCCTCCGGATATGCATTGATCCAGTATACTGAGAGCGTCTCTGACCGATCCGTCAGCGTTGGCGGATATGATCCTGAGAGCGTCTTCCGTAACATTGATCCCGATCTTTTCACATATCGCCGCCAGTCCCTTGATCAGAATGGTCTCGGGTACGCGTTTGAAATCCAGCCTCATACATCTGGACAGTATCGTTGCCGGCAGCTTATGGACTTCTGTCGTCGCCAGAATGAAGACGACATCTTCGGGAGGTTCCTCCAGCGTCTTCAGCAGCGCGTTGAAGGCTCCGGTTGACAGCATGTGGACTTCGTCTATGATGTAGACCTTTTTCCTGCCTACGGCAGGCGGATAGTTGACGCTTTCACGGAGTTCTCTGATATTATCAACGCCGTTATTCGACGCCGCGTCGATCTCGATGACATCCATGAAATTGCCTTCGCTTATGGCTCTGCAGTTGGCGCAGCGGCCGCATGGCCGTTCCCCATCGTCGAGACAGTTCAGACCTTTCGCCAGAAGTCTGGCGGTCGTGGTCTTGCCGGTGCCTCTGGTCCCGCAGAACAAATAGGCGTGATTGGTGCTGTCGGTTGCGATTTGATTTTTAAGGATCTTAACTATGTGCTCCTGTCCCAGGACTTCGTCAAAAACCTCGGGACGGTAAGCGCGATACAATGCTGTATACATCCATTTCCTCCGAATGAACAATTGCCCTCTGATGACTCCGCAGGCGTTGGAGAAGGCTTATCTGCGGCACATAAGAGCTTCCGCTTATTGCTGCTTCCTTCCGGACCTGACAAGGTTCACGGCGTCCTATTGCGCAGGACCCAAACCATGCTTACGAAGCCATCAAAGGGCAATTAATCGTGCCTGATTATTATAGTATCAATTATATTCACCGTCAAGTCGGTAAATCACCTGTTAAAAGTTCAGCGGGCCGCTGCCGTGATAAAAGGCCGCGGTCACATCATCTCTGGAGTACTGGTTCACTCTCTTCACCGCGATGTAGTACATGAACGCGACAAACGCCAGCAGCACGATGGATGCCGCCGTATTCTCCAGAAATGCCATGCAGTCGTAAAATCCGTGGATCAGCATCGGGATGATCAGCGCTTTGAAGGTGTACGCTGATGAAGCCGCCATGTTGCCGCTTAAGGATTCTTTTTTCGCCGCACCGTAATAGATGCCCATGAACACGCCGCAGAACGCGTGCAGCGGAACAGCCAGAACGCCTCTCATGAGCGCGGTTTCTATCCCTCCCTGCATGACGTATAAGACATTTTCCAGAAGGGCGAATCCCACCGCCACGCAGACACCGTACACGATGCCGTCAAATCTGTAATTGAAGTTTCTGTTGCGCCAGCTCCCCAGTCTGAGCAGTATATATTTGCAGAGTTCCTCGCACAGAGCCGCCACCGCAAAGGCTTCATACACAGCATACGGCAGGCTCCTCGGAGCGAACCCCGGACTCAGCATGGTCATAAAGTTTTCCATGAACACAGCCGGTACACAGGATAAAGCTCCCAGCGCCAGCAGCTTGATGATCAGGCTTACCGGTTCATGTTCCACTTTGTCTTTTCTGAATATGAAAATGATGATGATGATTCCCGGCACCAGTGCCAGAAACAGTAATTCGTTAGACATAACTACCTCTTTACTATTTTATATATTTCATCCGCGTAAGGCGGATCTACCGCTACGCTGATTCTGCCTTCTCCTTCGGCTCCGCAGGTCTTTGTCTTCGTGATCATGCGTATGCCCTGGTCCGCTTCCTTGATCACGCCGATGACCGCAGCGTTAACGCCCGCGTCGTTGATGGCCTTGATCATTTCGTTTTTGACATCCGCCGGAGCGATGATGACCATGGATCCGCTGGAGATGAGGCGAAGAATATTGACGCCGAAATAATCGCATATCTTTCGGGCCTCGGGTTCTGCCGGAACAGCGTCTTCCCATACCTCGCATCCCGTTCCCGATATCTGACACATTTCCCATACCGCGCCGAGAATGCCGCCTTCGGTGATATCGTGCATGCCGTGGGTGCCGATATTTCCTGCGGCCACCCCTTCTCTGACGACGCTCACCTGATCCAGGAACCCCTGGGCCTTTCGTATTTCATCGTCATCAAAGAGCGGCGTCCCGTCCGGAGCCTTTGCTGTTCTCAACTCTTCCTCGTGATCTGTGGCGGCGATGCCGCAGCCTTCCAGACCTGCTGTCTTGGTCATGATGATGTAGTCGCCGGGCTGCATATCGTTGCCGCTCTGGGAGCCGCCTGCCGTGATCTTGCCGATGGCCGTGGATACGATCACCGGCTGTTTGACCGCGGGAGTGATCTCCGTGTGCCCGCCTATGATCTCGACCTTTACTTCCGCCGCCGTCTCCGCGGCCTGCGTCATGATGTGCTCCACATCCGCGTCGGTGGTCCCTTCCGGCAGCATGACCGCCAGCATGATGCCCAGCGGCTGCACGCCGTTGGACGCGATATCGTTGCAGGTGATGTGAATCGCCAGCCTGCCGATATCATTCACTGCCGATGAAATCGGATCGGTGGACATGACACAGTCGAAATCGCCGAAGTCCATGACGGCGCAGTCCTCGCCGATTCCCGGTCGGACTTTCACGTCGTCATTTTTGTATTTGATTTTGCCGAATATGATTTTTTTTAGCAGCTCGCTGTCGAGCTTACCGGTATCAAGTATCATTGTTCTTCTCCTAATGCCTCCCGGTTTATGCCTCCTGAATCATTGCCAGAAAATCTTCTTCTGTAATGATCGGTATTCCCAGTTCCTTGGCTTTTTTGTTCTTTGAGGAGGCTGAATTGATGTCATTATTGATCAGATAGTCTGTTTTCTTGCTGACCGACCCGGCCGTCTTGCCTCCCAGACTTTCGATTTTCTCTTTGCATGCGTCCCTGTTCTCAAAGTGCGTGAGACTTCCTGTGATCACGAAGGTCTTTCCGCTGATGGAGGTCGTCTGCTGCTCCTGAAATGACTCATCCATGCTGAGCACATCCAAAAGCGCTGCCACCGCCGCGGCATTTTTTTCGTCTTTGAAATACTCCACATAGGCCTTCGCCATGACATCCCCGATGCCGTCTATGGATGAGAGTTCGTCTTCTGTCAGATGCTGAATCCTGTCCCAATTATTGCTGCAGGCTCTGGATATCATGCGCGCGTTGGCCACCCCGATATTCGGGATCCCGATGGCGTAGAGCAGTCTGGCGGGAGTGGTCTCGCTGGCTTTCTCCGCGGCGGAGACGAGCTTTTCGAATGACTTCTCCCCAAAGCCCTCCATGCCGACGATCCTGTCGCGCCACCGCTGCAGTTTGAAAATATCCGCAAATTCCCTGATCATGGCTTCGTCGATGAATTTCTCCAGAGTCGCTTCCGAAAGCCCCTCTATGTTCATGGCGTTTCTGGATACGAAATGGGTGAATGCCTTCACCATCTTGGCGGGGCAGTCAGGGTTCGGACAGTGCAGCGTCCTGACGCCGTTCTCGTCTTTAATGATCGTATTCTGCCCGCACACAGGACAGACTTCCGGCGGTTTCACCGTGCCGCTCCTGGTCAGATTCTCCGCGATCTGCGGGATGATCATGTTGGCTTTATATACGTTGATATGGTCGCCTGTTCCCAGGGCCAGTTCTTCCACGATGCTGAGGTTATGCACCGACGCTCTGGTGACGGTGGTCCCCTCCAGTTCCACAGGCTCAAAGACCGCGATAGGATTGATCAGTCCTGTACGGGACGCGTTCCACAGCACTTCTTTCAGGGTGGTTTCTTTGATTTCATCCTGCCATTTGAAGGCGATGGCGTCTCTCGGGAATTTCGCTGTGCTTCCCAGGGATCTCCCGTAGGCGATATCATCAAAAATCAGAACCAGCCCGTCAGAAGGAATGTCGAAATCCTTAATGGCTTCGTCAAAGTCCTGCACCGCTTTCTCAATGGTGCCGGCATCCACAGCCACATTGCTGACGGTCTCAAATCCCTGGGATCTGATCCACTGCATCTGCTGGCTTCTGAGGGTGAATTCAGGATCTCCTCCCACAGCCAGAGAAAAGGCAAAAAACTTCACGTGCCGTTTGGCGGTGATTTCGCTGTTGAGCTGTCTCACCGACCCGCTGCACAGATTTCGTGGATTTTTATACGCGGCCGCTTCGTTGATTTCTTCGAAGTCGGAATAGCTGATGACCGCTTCTCCCCGTACGACGGTTTCTCTCTGATCCGGTATTCTCAACGGAATATTCTCAAAGGCTCTGGCGTTCGGTGTGATGACTTCTCCGATGACGCCGTCTCCTCTGGTGACCGCCTTGGTCAGTTCCCCGTTTTCATACGTCAGCACCACGGTCAGACCGTCCAGCTTCCAGGAAAGCAGTCCTTCCTTATCGCCCAGCCATGATTTCAGCTCCTGCACGTCTTTCGTCTTATCCAGGGACAGCATCGGCGAAGGATGCCTCTCCTTCGGCAGATCGCTGACCACTTCATATCCCACGTTTATGGTCGGGCTGGATGACAGGGTGATTCCTGTTTCCTTTTCCAGAGCCACCAGTTCATCGTAGAGCTTGTCGTACTCCTGATTGGACATGATTTCTCTGTCGTATTGATAGTATTGTCTGGAGGCGTCATTTAACATGGCCACCAGTTGTTCCATGCGCTGATTCATTTACTCCTCCCGGATCTTCTTGATGGCGGCATATCCCAGGGCCAGCTTCTTCGTATCATCGGCGAATCTGACTCTGATGGTGCCTTTGCCAAGCTCTATGACTTCGCCCTCACCGAATTTAGGATGCATGATCCTGTCTCCCAGGTTGAAATCCTCCTGAGATGATTTCATCATGGCTTCGGCGGCCTTTTTTGTCTGTATTCTGGCCTGTCTGAGCTGGTCGAACGGCTTATATGGTTTGGCCTGCGCGGCGCCGTCTCTGAAGGCGCCTTCTGCCCTGCACGATCGGTTCTCATAGACCGCGTCACCGTCGATCAGCGTCCTGTCGATTTCTCTGAGGAACTGAGATTCTCTCGTATAGTCCGTCTTGCCGTAGAGGGTTCTGGTCTCGGCGCTGGTCATCCACAGCCGCTCCTTCGCTCTGGTGATGCCCACATAGCAAAGCCTTCGCTCCTCCTCGAGGCCGTCCGGTCTGTCGAAGGATCGCCACCCCGGAAACAGTCCGTCCTCCATGCCCGGCATGAAGACATACGGAAACTCCAGCCCCTTGGCGCTATGCAGCGTCATGAGAACCACGGCGTTTTCATCGGCATTGTGATTGTCCACTTCCGCCAGCAGCGCGATTCTCTCCATAAATTCGGCCAGAGATATATTGGGATCTTCATTTTCGTAATCGTATATGACGGATTTGAATTCCATCAGATTTTCCATGCGGCTTTCGGATTCCAGCGTGTTCTGATCTTCCAGCGCCTTCATGTAGCCGGATCTGACCAGCAGTCCGTCATACAGATCTGATAGTTTCATGTTTTCCTGCTGCTGCGAAAACTCGCTGATCATCTCCGCCAGATCCGTGATCCCTGCCGAAGCCTTTGCTGAAAGCGAAGAAATCACTTCTCTGTCCAGAAGCACTTCAAACAGGCTCTGCTGCCTTACGGACGCCAGCGCTCTCAATTTCTCCAGCGTCTTGCCGCCGATGCCCCGCTTCGGTTCATTGATGATTCTGATGAGCGCCAGATCGTCCGCCCTGTTCTGGACCAGACGCATGTAGCACATCATGTCTTTGATTTCCTTGCGGTCGTAATATCTGAGTCCGCCCAGCACCCGGTAAGGAATGTTGCGCCTGGAAAGCGCTTCCTCAAATGTTCTGGACTGGGAATTCGTCCTGTACAGAATGGCGAAATCGTTATATCTGCCGGCCAGCTTATCGATCTCAGATGCCACGTAATACGCTTCGTCCCGTTCGTTGTCCAGTCTCCTGTAGGTGATCTTGCTGCCCTCTGCCGCCTCTGTCCAAAGCTTCTTGGCTTTCCTGCCCACATTGTTTTTGATCACGGAGTGGGCGGCGTCCAGAATGGTAGATGTGGATCGGTAATTCTGTTCCAGTTTGACCACTTTGGTGTTTTTGAAATCCTTTTCGAACTCCAGTATGTTTCGGATATCCGCTCCTCGCCACTGATAGATGCACTGGTCGTCATCACCCACCACGCATATATTGTTTCGCTTATCGCCGAAGTCGTCCTCGGCCTCCGCCAGCATTTTGACGAACTGATACTGTATCTGGTTCGTATCCTGATACTCATCCACCATGATGTATCGGAACCGTCTCTGATATTTCAGAAGGACGGATTCGTCCTTTTCAAAAAGCTCGACGGTTCTCAGGAGCAGGTCGTCAAAATCCATGGCGTTGTTCTTTTTGAGATTTCGTTCATACTCGCTGTAAACGCGCTGGATCATTCTGTCCTTGATATCGTCCCCGTATATTCCGGCATACTGCTCCGGAGATATCCTGGATTCCTTGCAGTCGCTGATCTTGCCCAGGAAATATCCCGGGTTAAATTTCTTGGTATCGATATTGAGTTCCTTGCTGATGTTCTTGATGAGTGTTTTCTGGTCTGTCGGATCGTAAACGGCAAAATCCCTGCCGTATCCCAGCACATCCGCATGACTCCTCAGTATCCTGAGGCAAGCCGAATGAAAGGTGAGGATCCACATGTTCAGACCGGAACCAATCAGGTTCTCGACCCTGTCCCGCATCTCCTTAGCCGCCTTATTCGTAAAGGTCACGGCCAGAATGTTGTACGGCGAAACGCCCATCTCCTGGATGAGATAGGCGATCCTGCACGTCATGGTGCTGGTCTTGCCGCTTCCCGCCCCTGCCAGAATCAGAAGCGGACCTTCCGTGTACATGGCGGCTTCACGTTGTTTATCATTTAATTTATCTAAATAGTCTCTGCTCATATCATTGCCCAAACGATGTTCATCAGTCCATTGACACACGGCGCTATGATCATGCCGGCCACTCCGAATATGATGAGGGCCACCAGGATCCAGTTGCCGTACTGATAGATTTTCCAGTATGTTTCAGTCTGTCCGAAATTAAAGATTTCCGCGATGATGTTGAATCCGTCAAGCGGCGGAATCGGTATGAGATTGAATACCATCAGCACCAGATTGATCTGGATGGTGTAGTAGATGATATACCAAACGATCTGCCCCATTCCGGAAGCGAGAGTATAGCTGCCAAACGCAGCGGTTACCGCCTTGAGGACAAAGGTGAACAGTATCGCCAGCAGCAGATTCATGACCACGCCGGCCAGCGCTACGAACAACTCATCACGTCTTCTGTTTTTGAAATTAAACGGGTTGATCTGAACGGGCTGTCCCCAACCAAACCCGCAAAAGAACAGCGCCGCCAGTCCGATCCAGTCGATGTGGGCCAGCGGATTGATGGTCACTCTGCCCTGCAGCTTCGGTGTGTTGTCTCCCAGCTTGTATGCCACCGCGGCGTGGGCGAATTCATGCATCGAAAGCCCGATGATGATTCCCGGCAGTATGATCAGTTTCTCGCTGAGCCACTGTATGGGATCGCTGAATCCGCCGCTCCTCATGGAACTGAAGAGCAGCACGGCGATGATCACGATCATTGAAATATTCAAATTGCTTCGTCTCATAAATCCAACTCCTTTTCGAGAGCATCCAGCACTTTATCCGCGTCAAACTCTCCGATATAATCTGAAGCCGCAAAGGCTTCCGCCTTACGGTCTTGATTCACGTTGATAATGGTTCCTGCGTCTTTGATGCCGCACAGATGATGCGCCGCGCCTGATATGCCGAATCCCACGTATACCTCCGGCTTGACGCTCCGTCCGCTGGTGCCGATCATCTGCTCTTCATCGGCGCCCCAGCCGGCATCCACAACCGGCCTGGTGCAACCTGCCGCTCCGCCAAGAGCTTCCGCGATTCTCGTCAGCTTCTGCCAGCTCTCTTCGGATCCCAGTCCGTAGCCCCCGCAGAGTATCAGCCTGGCTTTGCTCAGATCTGCGGCCTTTGTCTCTGCAGGTTTCAAATCTGTTATTCTGAATCCGCCGGGCTCATTCCCCGCCGCCGGCGCCTCCATGGATATGGTCCGGCAGCCGGTAAATCCGGTGTCCTGAAATACGTCGGGTTTGACTGTAGCGATAGCCGGTTTTCCCGGCCCGGCCCCGGGCACCATGATCTCTCCTATGGCTTTGCCTCCGAATGCCGGTATCATGAAGATCGGATTTCCGTCCGCATCCGCTCTGATGTCCACGCAGTGAGCCGCCACGCCGGTCTTTAACCTGACGCCCAGCGCCGCTGACACTTCTTCTCCCAGGGTCGTGGATCCGATGAGCAAAACCTCCGGTTTTTCGCTGCATACCGCATGAACAAGCATATCCGCCACGATTTCGTGATTCATTTCCTTTGTTTCCGCTGCCACGATCTCCAGATGCTCCGCGCCTGCAAACACCTCCGCGGCCTTGGATATCATCTGCCTTGAGACGGGATCTCCCTGATCAAAAATCATGATTTTCATTCCGTTATTCCCGCTTTTCGTATGATCGACAATATCGCTTTGGCAGCGTCCTCTGCTGTAGCGTCCTCTCCCGTCAACGGCGCAGCTTCCCTGCGCATATCCAGCATCGAAAGCTCTCCGGCCTTCGTCGGGGATCCGGTCTCTCCTGTCAGCGATGTGTCGAGTTTCAGATCCTCATTTGTCAGCAGGGTCAAAGGCTTTTTCCTCGCTTTGACGATGCCCATGGCGCTGATATGTCTCGGTTTATTGATATCTCTGACCACCGAGATGAGCGCCGGCGTGTTCCCCTGCAGCTGCAGCACGCCTGCAGATGTTCTTCGGCTCACTGTGATCTCCGTTTTGCCTGGCATTTCTATGCTGCTCACACCTGCCGCATGGGGAATCCCCAGCCACTCGGCGACCTGCACGGGAACGTGTGAAGTGGCGCCGTCGGCGCTTTCATTTCCCACCAGGATCAGATCGAAGCCCTTTGCTCCTGCCTCGTCTGTGATGTACTCCACCGCCTTTGCCAGAACGTAGGATGTGGCGTAAGTATCCGCTCCGGCGAAAGCGGGATCGCTGATGAGAACAGCGCGGTCCGCGCCCATGGCCAGACACTCTCTCAGCTTGTCCGCAGCCTCCGGAGGCGCCATGCTGATGGCGGTGATGGTGCCGCCCTTTTCTTCGCGCAGCCGCAGCGCTTCTTCCAGGGCGTTCTTTGCCATGGGGTCGATGATCGTATCCACGTCCTTTCTGATGAGGCGCTTCGTCTTTTCGTCGATCCTTATTTCGTTGTATTTATCCGGGTCAGGCACAGGCTTGACGAATACCAGTATGTCCATATATCTTCGTTAACTCTCCTAGAATTTCTTCAGCGTTTCCCCTGCGATGATCATCTTCTGGATCTCGCTTGTTCCGCATGAAGGGATGCACGCGATGGCGTCCCTCAGGTATCTGCCGGCATCGTATTCGTTGACGACGCCATATCCGCCCATGATCTCGGTGAGATTTTTGGCGGCTCTGACTGCTGCTTCCGATATGAAGTATTTGGCCATGGAAAACTCCGCTCCGACCTTGCCCGCGTCCTTCATGGCCGCAGCGTTATAGGTCATGAGCCTGGCCGCTTCATAGTCGCATCTGATGTCAGCGATCTTGAACTGGATGGCCTGAAGCTTCGAAATCGGCTTGCCGTACAGGATCCTTTCCTTGGAGAACTTGACCGCGTCCTCCAGACATCCTCTCAGGATCCCCAGCTCGATGGCGCTCATGCTGGCGCGGCCTACTTCTCCCAGTTCTTTCATGGTGATCGGCATGCCTTTGCCCACTTCTCCCACGGTATTGCTTACCGGAACTTTGACGTCCTTCATGATCAGCTCGCCCGTAAAAGATCCCTTCAGTCCCAGTTTGTTTTCTTCTCTTCCCGGTTCGAATCCTTCTGTGCCCTTTTCGATGGCGATGGTGGACATGATGGCGCGGCCCTTTTCATCTTCGCCGGACTTGCAGGTGATCACCGTAACGCCCGCGCAGTGGGAATTGGTGATGAAACACTTCCTGCCATTGATGGTCCATGTATCCCCATCCAGAACCGCCTCTGTTTTGAGACCGGCTACATCACTTCCGCCGCCGGGCTCTGTTACCGCCAGTCCGCAGACGCAGCTTCCGTCGCACATGCCCGGGAGCCACTTCTGTCTCTGCTCTTCACTGCCGTAATCCACGATAGCGGCAACGCCCAGATGATGGGTAAATACCATCATGGCGAGCCCTGCTGAGTATCTGGCAATCTCTTCCAGTGCCATGCATCTCTCGATGTGTCCAAGTCCCGCACCGCCGTATTCTTCAGGGACGAATATTCCCATGATACCCATTTCTCCAAGCTTTGGCACTATATCCATAGGAACGTGGTCTTCCTGATCCCACTTCGCCGCGTACGGCGCTATTTCTTCTTTCGCGAAATCAGCAAAAGCACTCCTGAGCATTTCCTGTTCTTCTGTAAATCTGAAATCCATTTTCTGTCCTCCCGGATGTTTAGCTTATCCCTTAATTTTAAACAAAAATATACGAATACATTATACCATAGCGCAGGTGGCTTTTGTCAGAAAAAAGAAGCGCGGTCAAAATGACCGCGCCGCCTTAAGAAGAAAGTGTAAAATGCTTTATCCGATCTGCGGGAGTGTTGCGAAACTTGCCTCCAGCTCTTCATCCGTAGGGATGTAATCTGTCATTTTCCCGTCATTGAACGCCTGATAAGCATACATATCAAAATACCCCGTGCCGGTTAATCCGAATACAATATTTTTTTCTTCCCCTGTTTCCTTGCACTTCATGGCTTCATCGATGGCCACCTTGATGGCATGGCTGCTTTCCGGTGCCGGCAGGATGCCTTCGACTCTGGCGAATTCCGTTGCCGCCTTGAATACTTCCGTCTGCTCTACCGCTCTGGCTTCGATGATGCCATCATCATAGAGCTGAGATACGACGCTGCTCATTCCGTGATACCTAAGACCTCCGGCGTGATTTGGCGAAGGGATGAAGCCGCTTCCCAGCGTGTACATCTTGGCAAGAGGACAAACCATACCTGTGTCACAGAAGTCGTAAGCGTACTTGCCTCTGGTCAGGCTAGGACATGATTTCGGCTCTACCGCGATGATCTGATAATCCTTCTCGCCTCTCAGTTTCTCTCCCGCAAACGGTGAGATCAGTCCGCCAAGATTGGATCCCCCGCCTGCGCATCCGATGATCATGTCGGCTTCGATGCCATATTTGTCCAGTGCCGTCTTGGTCTCGAGACCGATGATGGACTGATGCAGCAGCACCTGATTGAGTACGCTTCCCAGAACGTATCGGTATCCTTCTCTGGATACGGCGCTTTCTACCGCCTCCGAGATCGCGCATCCCAGACTGCCTGTCGTTCCCGGATGATCCGCCAGGATCTTCTTACCGATCTCTGTTGTCATGGAAGGCGATGGTGTAACGTTGGCTCCGTAGGTTCTCATGACCTCTCGTCTGAATGGCTTTTGCTCGTAGGATACCTTTACCATGTAGACATCGCAGTCCAGACCCAGATAGGAACACGCCATGCTGAGGGCTGTGCCCCACTGCCCTGCTCCTGTCTCTGTCGTGACTCCCTTGAGTCCCTGGTTCTTGGCGTAGTATGCCTGGGCTATGGCCGAGTTCAGCTTGTGGCTGCCGCTGGTGTTGTTTCCCTCAAACTTGTAGTAGATGTGAGCCGGTGTATCCAGTTTTTCTTCCAGGCAATATGCTCTGACCAGCGGTGATGGTCTATACATCTTGTAAAAATCCAGGATCTCCTGAGGAATAGGGATCCGCTGTGTGTCATTGTCCAGTTCCTGTTTGACCAGCTCTTCGCAGAAAACACCTCCAAGCTCCTCTGCGGTCATCGGCTGACCCGTCCCCGGATTCAGGAGCGGAGCCGGTTTGTTGATCATGTCCGCTCTGACATTGTACCATTCTGTTGGCATCTCATTCTCTTCGAGGTAAATCTTGTAAGGGATCTCTTTGAATTCTTTGATTACATCTGCCATTTTCTTTTGCTCCTTTCTGCAAATCCATGATTTAAGGAGTCTCTGCATACGGCGGCCCATCCGGCAGCTTTTGCCAAAAACAAAAGCGCCCATCCTTACAAGGACAAGCGCTAGCCTGCGGTACCACCTTGTTTGGCCGGTTCGTTTCAAAAACAAAAACCGTGCCCACTCTGCAGAGTGCCATCACACTCCCCGCCCTGTAACACCGGCGTCGCGTCTCAGCTACTGAGCGCTCTCATCATTTGCTGATGCCCGCGCCTTTCACCTCGCCCTCAGAGGCCCATTATACTGAAACCGCATCTGCCCGGATCACACCGTCCCGGACTCTCTGTGAGACCGTCCCTCAGTTTTACTTCCTCGTCTTCGGTTTGGTTATGACTTATTTCTTTGTTAGAATACCACAAGTTTTTGGTGCTGTCAATGTGTTTTGTCCACAAATATGAAATTGCTTTCGGTTCACGCATTACTGCGCAATGCTGTTCACAACGCACCGGCTGTCGGAATAATCGTTCCAGCTCGACTTGGTGTTTACAAAAGAAGCGGCTCTTCCCTTGTCGTCATCGATTTCAAACAGGACTTTACTCCCTTTCACTCTACCTCCTTTGACGTCTTCGATGCGATCCAGTTCATATCGGAGCGTTTCATTTTCGCTGCACTCATAGGTCCCCTCCTCTACGTCGGTAAAGGTCACCGACCTGCTGATGTACTCTGCATCTCCGGAATGTTCCCGCACATATTCCCGGGAAAACGTTATGATCTCATGACGTTCTACTTCTTCCTGATCCAGGGCCGTGGTTCCTTTTAATTCTATGATGAATGACGGCACGCCGTGATCCCACCAGAGTTCATCTGTCTTGATCTTTTTCGTTATGGTGATGTCCGCTCTGTACGGATACACGACTTCCGTTTCGACTTCATTGGTTTTTCTGTCGTACGTCCCGTTCCCATCGGTATAGGAAACCGTCGCTGTATTGCGGAATACCGCGGTGAAATCATCGGTGAAATGACCGTGCTGCTTCACTTCATCGTCCCCCGCGCTGAGGCTCACATCCACAAGCATATAGTACATGTAACCGTATATTTCATCTGCGCTCATGTCGATGGCCTCGGCCCTGATGACATGATCGTCGATGCTGATATCAAACAGGTCGCTGACATCGCTGCCGGATCCCCGGAGGATCTTCACCTCATCGATACTGAGGCAGCTGTCGATCTCGTCCGTTATGCAAAAGCCATCCAGGAGATTTCCTTCTTCGGTCTCCATGGGCAAAAGCGCCGCTATCCTGTATTTCCACTGCGCTTCCCAGGATCTGACACAGGTTTTTTCCTGATACTCTTCACCATCACCCGATACCTGCTTTCTGATGGCCTCGCTGCCTTCCGCCGGTATATCTGATGGTATGACTTTAGCCGTTTCAAAGCCGATCACGTTGAAACTGGAGTCGCTCCTGCCGTCGAGAATAAACTGATCGTGAGTCGTTCCCTCGAATGCGTAGGAGAAGGTGACCTTGGCCGCTTCAGCCGGATTATAGTTCGCGGCGGAAGGACCCGCCACCACGCTTCCCCGCATGTCTTTGACAAACAGATACCCCTCAACCGTGTTTTTGTATTTCAGCACTGAGCCGTTCTGATTGGTCCACAGTTTTTTCACATCCGACGGCAGCATACCGATCCCCTGTGAATTATCCACATCCGTGAAGGTGAAGAAGCCTTTGATATCCACGGGCTCATCGGTCCCGGAAACGAAGAATTCATGCCGCAGCCGCACGTAGTGCACGTTGGTCCAGACAAAGCGGCAGAACCCGCCTGTGACAAATGCTTTGGACGCATTGTTCACATCCCAGTCAATATAGGTCGTTTTGACGTCGATCCAGTCATCCTGATACCGGAACAACTGGTTATACCTGACGCCGCACTGCCCCTTCTTATTATTCTTCAGATAAAACCCCTTGCGGGTGATTCCATCGTTGGTATTATTTCCCGTGGTGCCGAAGTATTCATCCACCGTCTTGTCCATCACTCTGAAGGTATACTCGGGATCCACCATACTGTCAGCAGGGATGTTTTCACGTACCGGTGTGGCGGCGTAATCAAACGTATGGATCCCCGGATACGTTGACATGTCCTGATAATTGCCGGTATTGATCGTAAAGCCGCTGACATCGGCCGGCGACATTGACACGACCCCGATGCACAGAATCAGGACCAGCATTCCCGTCATTACTCTTGTCTTCAATATCAAAACCTCCCTGATTTGCTGTCCACGCACTCGCTGTAAACGATGATTTCGAATCCCTTAAGATCCGCTTCACTGACGTTCTCCGCGATCTCCACATGCTCAAACAGATTTGACGTTTCCTCACCGGGCTTCAGCGGTTTGTTGAAATACCAATATCCGTCTTCTCTGCACTCCCAGTTCTCTGTATCGTAAGTAATCTTCGCGTATTTCTGGGCGTTCCCATCCGAAAACGCTGTCATGACTCTTACCATACAAGGTGATAGTCCCTTATTCTTGATATGAACTTTCTTGGTGATGATCATTCCCGGCTGCAGATGACCGGGATCATCAAATTCTTCATTGATATCTAATGCGGCGTTTCCTACAGTGACACTGTTTATGATTTTGTCATCACTAACCAGATACGCGCTGACGAACAACACTCCACCGAAGCAGGTCAGGTTCAGCAAGAGCGCGATCAAGACGATAAGTAATTTTTTCTCCATGGGTCACGCTCCTCCTTTCCCGATGAGATACCCCAGCCCGGGTATCCAGAACACAATCGTCCCCTTGATCTCTTCGTTTTTGATCCGCCACGGGTCTGACGATTCATTGGCATCGCCTTTCGTGATCCACCCGGACTTGCTATGTTCCACCAGTCTGTGTATCACCAAAGCCCCTCCGGTTTCAAAAGCTGCAATATCCTTTTCCCGGAACTCATCTTCTCTCGTGTTAATGATTGCCAGGCTTCCGGTTTTGATTGTCGGTTCCATGGAGCCGCTGAGCACGACTGCAGGCCTGGCTCCCGCCAGCGTCATGACCGCCGCGGCTGCGATGATCATGACCGCTATCGAGCAGACGATTCTGCCGGTCCATCTAGCCATTCTTTTCATTTTTACCCCTTTTTAATGCTATGATCACCAGCATCAGAATCATTGCTCCGCAAAGAGCCAGAGCCGCAATCATCTTGATCCATCCCGCATCTCCTGTCCTGACCGCAGCGCCGCGCTCATCAGAACCTGCGAGTTTGGTCTCAAATATCCATCGGGTCTGCCTGCCCAGATCCTGATAACGGTTATCGGAATCCTCAGGAAACCCCAGTGTGTACACGAATTCCACAGAGCCGCCGGGCTCTATACATGCGATGCTGACGGGTCGTTTCAATGTGTCCGATACGAGAGGCCCGTCATATACTGTTCTGCCGGAACATTGCAGCTTCAGAGATACCTTGCCGAGTAGCTCCGATGACTGATTATCCGTTCTGAATAACAGCTCCGCTTTCTTACCCGAATCATTCCTTATGGTCATGCTGTCTGTCCTGATATCTCCGGGTAAGATGTCGCCGAAGCCGGCAAACAGGTCCTCCGAATCGCTGACGATGGCTCCGTCCCGATTGATCTTCATCACGTGACGGTCAGCTGCGGACACCGTACGGGAAACAGCTGATCCATCCGCCGCCGATGCCTGAATGGTCACCGGCCCCCACGGATCATCCCGTTCGAAATCAGGCGTGAAGTTTTCCGCCTGTATGGCGTCCGCGGTCACTGTCGTTCTGAAACCGGTAAATCCGCTGTCCTGACCCGCCTGCGGCACCCGGATGCCTTCAAAAACATCAGATGACTCGCCTCGCTTTATGACGTCAAGGCAGTAAAACCAGCTGCCTTTAAGCACCCATCTGTCATTGAGTCCATACACATCCCGCGCGCTGATTTCCGGCTTTCCGCCCTTATTGGTCTCCGCCTGAAACCGCAGTCTGACATAGCTGGCGCTTCCCTTGACCGTAACCCGCGGGATATAACTGCACGTTTCTCCCGGCATGCATGCTGATCCATCCGTTATTTCCTTCAGGCCGCTGCTCGTTTCGCATAACTGCTGCACCTGCACCTGAACATCGGAAGTCCTTATATGATTATCAAATACTTTCACACCACCTGTCGCCGCGTACGTCAGGCACGCGGCAGCTGTGATGGCCATGACCGTCAGGACAGCCGCGATACGCTTTTTCATCTGCCCGTTTCATCTGCGCCTGCCTGTCCGCTGAGGACTGACCAGACTTCCGCCGGTACGTCGGTATCCGCTTCGGTAATGTCCGCGGTCTGTATCGCAAAGGCTTCCACCGGGATCTCCAGCGACGTTCCGTCCAGGCCCTGACCCTCTACGATATTCTTAAAGGTGATCGTGCCATCCTGAAAGAACACCGATGTAGTCTGACCGGCCGGCAAGGCGGCGCACTTTTGCGATGTTCCATAAACGTATACATAAGCATTGCTGCCCGCGTTTTCTTTTTTGTCCACCAGCGCCCATCCGCTGTCCACCGTGTAGTCAAACAGCTCCTGCATGCCCTGCGAGACGCTGCTCCCGTCCTGTGAGGCGACCTTCACATCTGCCTTTGGAATCGATACCTTCAGGAATACGAAAGCGTCATTATTGCCTTTGTTCTTTACCTGCGGGTCTTTCGTCAGATCCTTGTTCGGTGTGATGTTATCTCTCTCATCAGCGGCATCGTCATAAAGGGGTTCTTCCAGCTGTATATCGATATTTCCCACCGTCCAGGTG
Source organism: Bacillota bacterium (assembly GCA_030530285.1). Taxonomy (GTDB): domain Bacteria; phylum Bacillota; class Clostridia; order Peptostreptococcales; family Anaerovoracaceae; genus Lentihominibacter. The sequence continues at coordinate 29,294 of JAUMVD010000020.1, forward strand.
TTGGTCTTGTTGTCCGTTGCCGTGAAGTAAGCTGACGCCCCGCCGACTGCCATAATCAATGCCAGCGCCCCCGTGATCAGCACTGCTTTGCCGATGCGTTTCCCTGTTTGTTTCTTTCTCATCTCAATTCTCCTTTTATCTGTGATTTCCGCTGTGTTTGTGACCTTTGGTAATATTTACCATTTGCGGTTGAGCTCATTATACTACCATTTATTTCCAGTTGCAACTGTTTTTTGTAAATATTTTCCATGTAGACAAGCGATGTTCTAACATAAAAAATGCCGCACACAACTGTGCGGCATTAATGATTCTCAGAACCTATACGCATTGTTCGGAAGCACTGGTTATTATTTTTATCAACTATTTGAAAGGAGGTGATTTTCAGTCAAATAAATCATAACATTATAGGCCCTGCTTGTTTTTGAGTTCTTGAAAGGATCAGCATGCAAATTAGCGTTATAACGCCTACTGTTGCAACCATAATAAATGAAGTTGTGTATGCCCCTGTGTGCGCAAACATTTCACTTGCCGTAATTGGCCCGATATATCCCCCGGCAGAATAACCTATGCAAATTATTCCATAATTCAAGGCACTGTTTTCTACGCCGTAACTGTCTGATATGAATGCCGGGAAACAACTCGCGCATCCCCCGTAAGCGAATATTATGCTCATTGAACAGGCGATAAAGACGGATAATGAGCTGCCTGTCAGAAGCAATATGATTCCGCCAACTGTCATTAAGGAAGCTGCCATAATAAGTACGGTGCACTTTCCGGCTTTATCAGAAAGTGGTCCCCAAAACAGCCTGCCTGCAATATTGGCAAGGCTGATTGCCATCACTATACCGGCAACATTAGGGATATTTCCAATCGATTTTGCCATCAGACCGCACTGACTGATTATCATGAGTCCACAAGTCGCAAATCCGGTATATGCTATGATCATAAGTGGGAACGATTTGTCTTTTAACATTACCCTGTTGCCAACATTGTCAGAACGATTATTTAAGGCATCTGTTCCCGTTGATTTGCTCTTGACACTTCCTATCTCAATGGCACAAACGGCCATCACGATCGAAAAGGATACTCCCATGACTCTGAGATTAAAAAGCTCTCCACCGACTTCGATCAACCTTTGCATTACTGGTGCGCAAATGAAGGCGCTTGATCCATAGAATGCTGTCATCAAACCGGTCGCCAATCCTGTCTTGTCCTCAAAGACTGTCACTAAGTTCTTGAAAACGACATTAAATGTCGATGCGCTGCCAAACCCCGCAAAGAGACCATAAAACAGATATAGTCCCTTGATGTCTGTCACAAATCCAGATCCTAATATCCCGGCGCAGAAAATCGCTGAAAAAAGCAAGTATAACGATCGGATGCGATACTTTTTCACTAGCAATCCGCCTAAAATCATAGGGATTGGGACTATTCCCGTGTATATCGTAAAAGTCAAAGCCAGAGAGGTGGCGGAAACATCATGTCCAAATATTTCCGCCGCCTCTTCCATAAAGCCCACTTGGTTAACACTCCACGCAAACCCACTGCCCAGGCACATGCATACCAGACAACTTGTTGCTAGTACTCTGTATCTCTGCATGCTATCTCCTACTTTGCATTATTCTGGTTTTTTTACTGTCAGACCCTTGGCAAAGCCTTCCGTTACATGGCTGATTCCTGCCTTATCGATAATGATATTCAATATACCCGGGAGCCCGCTTGCCTGAATTTCCTTGATTGCAGGAATTATTTCTTCAGGCTTTGTAATAAGGAACCCCTTACCTCCCCATACAGGCGGCATCAGGTCGTAACGCCTTTCTTCTGCGAGAACCAGACCTACCGGACCATACTTCTTCAATTCTTCAGGATGTCTGCTTTGTTCTGCCATTTTGATCATTCCCCACGAAGAGTCATTAAATACCACACCAACTACAGGAATGCCTTCTCTGGCAAAAGTATCAAATTCCATTGCATGGAACCCGAAGCTTCCGTCTCCAGTGCAGTACATTACAGGTGTCTTATGGGCTTCCCATGCGCCCATAACGTATCCTGCGCCGGACCCTATTGTACCGAGAGGCCCCTTCTCCAGAATCTGTCCTGGCACGTGAGCTCTGAAGTTGTTCTTTGCCCAATGCGTAACATCTCCGCCGTCGCAGATCATGGACCAGTCACGTCCTTCTGTATCCAGGAATTTAGCGACTTCTGCTGCAGCACGTCCAGGATGCATTGGTGACTTTTCATCTGTCCTCGCTGCGACATATCTTGCCATGGCTTCTTCATACAGAGCTTTTGCTTCCCTATACCAGTCGTCCTTCTTAGGGATGTCTTCCCCTTGCAGCTCTGCCAACAACTGCTTGGCAACGTTGCCGGATCCACCTACGATTCCTACTTCTGCTTCTGCGTTCATACCGATCATAGCTGAATCCATATTGACCTGTATGAATTTGGCATCTTCGGCATATGTCGGTGCCTTCGCTTTGCCGATCATACCTCGCTCGATGAAAACAGGATATTCACCCTCAATCATCCCCTTTGGATTTCTTACTCCGGTAAGTCCACCTGGCAGACAATCCTTGGCCTCTTCAAATTTCTGAAATGATTTCGTAAGATCCAGTCTTTTTTTGCCGCCCAGTTCTTCAGGATGAGTATTGTATTTCTCAACAAGCTTCGGATTGAGTGTCATATTAGCATTGGCTGCGTTATTAGCCATTTTGCATCACTCCTTATGTTTAGAATTTCCATTGTTTAATCTCTGAAAGCTGTCGCAAAGTATCTATGATCAAATCTGTCTTATGAGGTGCTTCATTTCTCCTATTGTTTTCCTCAAGATCTATTTCATAAATACCCATTGCCTCTACGCCTTCGTCAAGTGTGTAAACGAGCTTTCCTCTCTGATCCGCAATACAGCTTCCTCCCCTGTGTTTTTCGTTATAAGGTGCAAAGCCATTTATTGCTACAGCATAGACCTGATTCAATATGCCTATCGAAGAAACATACTTATGCAGGTTAGGAATCGTATCCCAGGCCATTGTTGAAATGATTATTTCCGCTCCCTTGAGCGTTAAAAGCCTTGCAGGTTCCGGGAACTCGATTTCATAGCAGATCAGAAGTCCAATCCTGCCAAACGGGGTATCAATTACCTCGTATACCGGTTCTCCCGGAGTCGCCTTGTCATTTTCCTCGAGCCACAGATATGTTTTCCTATGATTTCCTGCCCAGTTGCCATACGAATCGATAAATGCGTACGAAATATATGGTTTGTCGTTACCATTTTTTTCTGGATACGAAATCAGTATATTAATATCGTTTTCTCTGGCAAGAGTTTTTAACTTTTCAAAGAACGGGTCATTCTGGTCAATGGCACATTCTCGCAATTCATCCGCGCTGATATCATACGCAGAGTAATATAACTCCGGGAAACAAATCATGTTGGCCCCTTTTGCTGCAGCCTCTTTGACCCACTGAATCAATTTCTGCTCATTGGCTTCAGGATTTGCCTTTGCCGCTTCCGCCTGTGCTATTGCAATTCTTAATTTCTTATACATTGCTTATAACCCTTTCATTCCTATTTCATTGGGGCATACTTGTTAAAAATATAATCGAGGTACATTCTTCCCGCTCGTCTAGGTGTCTGCTCGTTCTTGTCCATGATCGGGTTGACTTCTGTGATACACATGCAGTCGATATGTGGTGCCAGTCTCTTTAACAATTCGTGCATTTCATATGAGTCAGGACCACATGGTTCATTGGCTGAGCTTCCCGGAGCGATTGCCTGTTCGAATACATCTATATCGATACACAGTGCAACTTTGTCTGTACCCTTTGTAACTGTATCAAGCATGTTCTGCACTGTCTTTTCGACGCCATCTGCTCTGAATTTAGCATATGTAATGATATTCATATTTCTGGAAGTCATGAACGCATAATTTTCTGTAGCCTGCGTGCTTCTGTAACCTCTGGATCCGAAGTGAACGATGTTATCACCCTTAACACGGTCCAAATGGGCAATATTAAGTAGAGGTGATGAGTGGGAATACTGACCCTGTTTCAGAAGGTCCGGTCCTTCCCATACGTCCAGATGAGCATCCATGTAGATGACACCCATGTTTCCATCAAAGCTGTCATGGAGTCCTTTTGCCGCAACATAGTTAATTCCGCAGTCACCGCCGGCAACCATTACGTTGAATCCTGCTTCACATGCTTTTCTTACTTCATCTGCAAAATAAGCAGTGGAGTAATCCCAGTCGTAAAATCTATAGTCATTGCAGTTTCCGAAATCCTTGACCAGAAGATCACTTGTATCAAGCATTTCCCATCTCTCACAATCCAGCAGCTTATTATCACGAATATTGTTGACAACTTTCGCAACAAACTTTCTGATTGCATCCGGGCCCATTCTCGATCCCGGTGTGCCGTTAACATCACCCTGATCCCATGGAACTCCTACATATCCAAACTTACACTTAGCATCTTTATTCGATTCGAACGATATATTCATGTGTTCTCCTTTCTTCTCCTTTGAAATAATAATTAGCTAGCTATTATTCACGCCTAATTATTTAGCAACTGTACTGGTCAAGTAAAATTGTAATAGAGTAACTCATTTTATGCTACTTTT
>JAUMVD010000077.1 GCA_030530285.1 Bacillota bacterium
ATCTCTCATTTTTTATCTATTTCTGTAACATATGTCCTATCACATTACAATGTGGTACAATTAAGCTGTGTTTACGCTGTGTTTGCAATATGTTCACGCGTTTTACACAAAAAGAAAGTATCATTTTATCAAAAAGAAGATACGGAGGAACGACATGGCTAAAATACTTGTAGCCGATGATGAACAAAAAATCAGAGAAGTCATCAGGGAATACGCCGTTTTCAACGGTCACGAGATCACAGAAGCCGCTGACGGCATGTCCGCGGTAGGCCTTTGCAAACTCAATGACTACGACCTGATCATCATGGACGTCATGATGCCTAAGCTCGACGGATTTTCCGCATGCAAGGAAATCCGCAAGACCAGCAACACGCCGATCATCATGCTGTCCGCCAGAAGTGAAGAGTACGATAAACTGTTCGGTTTCGAACTGGGTATCGATGACTATGTGGTTAAACCATTCAGCCCGAAAGAGCTTATGGCGAGAATCAACGCTGTTCTCTCCAGAAAGGGCGCTCCGGAAAAGCCGGAACAGCAGGTGATGACATTTGACGGCCTGGAGATCAACATCCCCGCCAGAACGGTCACCGTAGACGGAGAGAAAGTGGATCTCACGCCAAAGGAATACGAGCTTTTGTTCTATCTGGTGGAGAATAAGAATATCGCCCTTTCCAGAGACAAGCTTCTGTCAGATATATGGGGATATGATTTCTTCGGGGATGACCGAACGATCGATACCCACATCAAGAATCTGAGAAACAGTCTGGGCAAATACAGGGATTATATCGTCACTTTGAGAGGCGTGGGGTATAAATTTGAAGCTTAAGATCGATCGCAACAGCATTAAGTTCAAAACATTTCTATATTTTATGGTCTTTGCCGTGACCCTCATGGCAGCCCTTTGGATCCTGCAGGTCGTGCTGCTGAATAATTTTTACGGGACGATGAAAACGGCCCAGACAAAGGAAGTCGCAAGCGAAATCGAACGCTCCTTCAAGCATAACGAGAGCGACCGGTTTCTGGACAAGGTCTCGCAGATCTCGGAATCCTACGACATGTACATTTATGTCGTCTCTTATGATGGCAAAACCACCTACTACCAGCCTTCTGCCAGCGATGTGGCGCAGGCTCCGGGTTTTGAAACAGATACGTCTCAGGAAACCGCTCCCGGCGAGATGCAGTACGCCTCTAAAATACAGACCTTAAACGAACACATGATGCGCGGCAACGGATCGGCATACGTCAAAATCAAAGGCGTGGACGCGTCACAGGAAATACTTGCCTACGGCAGCGTGCTTTCCGCCAAGAATAAAGATCCGATGATCGTATATATCTTCTCGCCGCTGTGGCCTGTATCATCCACGATCAAAATCCTGACCAATCAGCTGATTTATGTAACCATTATCTCCATCATACTGGCGATACTGATTTCACTGTATCTGTCCACCAGAATCACCAGGCCGATCCGAAAGATCAATACCTCTGCCAAATCCCTGGCGGAGGGCAACTACGGCATCGTCTTCCAGGGAGGCCACTATACAGAACTTGTGGACCTGGCGGATACGCTTACCGGAGCATCGATAGAACTCGAAAAGTCCGACATGATGCAAAAGGATCTCATCGCCAACGTATCCCATGATCTCAAGACGCCGCTGACCATGATCAAATCTTACGCGGAGATGATACGGGATCTTTCGGGAGACAACCCGGAGAAACGAAATGAACATCTCAAGGTCATCATTGACGAAGCCGACAGGCTCAATGTTCTGGTCAATGACCTTCTGGCCATATCAAGGCTGCAGTCAGGCAAACTCACTTTGGAGAAATCCGAATTCAACCTGACGGATACGATCGATAACGTGCTGAAGACCTACCGCATCATGGAGCTTGAGGAAGGCTACACCTTCGAGTTCAATGGCGACACGGCGTATTACGTCGACGCGGACGAAGAAAAGATCAAACAGGTAATCACGAACCTCCTGACCAATGCCATCAAGTTCTGCGGTGAAGATAAACTGATTAAGATCACGCTGAAGAAGCGGGGCAAATACGTGACCTGTCACGTGGAGGACCACGGTCCGGGAATCGCTCCCGAAGAGATCGAACACATCTGGGACAGATACTACCGTTCCAGCTCCAATATGAAGCGTGAAAAAGAAGGCACGGGGCTCGGGCTTTCCATCTGTAAGGAAATCCTTACCCTGCACAAAGCCAGATTCGGCATTGACAGCATTCTGGGAGAAGGCAGCGATTTCTGGTTCGAACTGGAATGCATTAAGAAATAACTTCAGAAATTACGATGAAAATAACGATGAAAGGCCTCTTAAAAGAGGCCTTTTGCTTCGGTGATATTTCTCAGTCCGATGATCTCTATCCCTGCGAGATCCAATGATCCCGCTCTGGCTTTCACGCGTTCCGCATTCTTTACCGGCAGGACCACCCGCTCAAATCCCAATCTCTGGGCTTCCTTGATGATCTTGTCGCTGTTCTGCACAGCCCTGAGATCCCCTGTGAGCCCGATCTCACCCAGCACCAGGGTCTTGCTGTCCAGCTTTTTGCCTGAATACGATGAGTAGACCGCCAGAGCCACTGCCAGATCCGTATACGTCCCCTCCGGCCTGATGCCGCCGACGATGTTCACGTATACATCCTGATTCAAAAGCTTCAGTCCCATTTTTTTCTCCAGAACCGCTATGATCATGCTCAGTCTGGAGTTTTCTATACCCAGAGATGTTCTCCTGGCGAAGCCGATATTGCACTGGCTGGTCAGCGCCTGCACTTCCAGGATCAAAGGTCTCGTGCCCTCGTATACGGCGGTGGCCACGGCGCCTTCGCTTTCTTTATCCATCTCCTCCAGAAGGATCCCCGACAGATTCTCGATCTCGATGAGACCCTCCTCAGCCATTTCAAAAGCTCCGATCTCGCTGGTGGTTCCAAATCTGTTTTTCTGGGCGCGGAGAATTCTCATTTCGTGGCTCCTGTCGCCGGTGAAGCTCAGCACGCAGTCCACCATGTGCTCCACGATCCTCGGTCCCGCCAGCTCTCCGCTCTTCGTCACGTGGGCCACGATAAAGACCGGGATATTGTAAGACTTGCCGATTTTCATCAGTTCATTGCCGCAAAGTCTTACCTGGGAAACGCTTCCCGGCGCCGAGTCCATATCGGCGCTGTACATCGTCTGTATGGAATCTATGATGAGAAATACCGGTTCCAGAGCTTTGCAGACCTCTGAAATATTCTCGATATTCGTTTCTGCTAGTATAAACAGGTTATCGCTGATGCCTTTGCAAATCCTGTCCGCCCGCATCTTGATCTGTTCTTCTGACTCCTCTCCCGAAACATACAGAACCTTGCCTTTGGCTTCTGCGATGTTCTGGGCGGCCTGCAGGATGATGGTGGATTTGCCTATGCCGGGTTCACCCGATATGAGCGTGAGAGAGCCGGGCACCAGTCCGCCTCCCAGCACTCTGTTCAGTTCCCGGATTCCTGTGTCTATTCTGGACGTCTCTCCGGACGTGATGCTCGACAGCTTCGCGGGTTTGCTGGATCTGGCAGATGTTCTCCTTCGCTTGTCATCTTTGTCAAAATCGATGACCTTTTCTTCTACCATGGAGTTCCAGGCGTGACACACGGGACACTGTCCTGTCCACTTGGCGCTCTCACTGCCGCACTCCTGACATACAAAAACAGTTTTTGGTTTCTTCGCCATTCTCGTTACCTCACTGATATAAGTGCTTCTATTGATTAGGATATCTGCTGCTGCGGCATATTGTCAAGGAATAACCAAAGCTCCTGCCACCTCCAATAACAAAAGCTCCCGTCATGCCGGGAGCTTTTGTCATATATTGATTGAGGTTGTCTTACTTATTAGCTGCTTCCTGTTCTGCCTTGTAGTCAGCCATGATCTTCTGTTCGATGTTCTTTGGAACAGGGTCATATCTGGTGAATTCCATTTCGAATACGCCTCTTGCCTGAGTCATCGTTCTCAATGCGATAGCGTAGTCGAGGAGTTCTGCCTGCGGAGCTTCTGCCATCAGTCTCTGCAGTCCGCCTCCAATTGGTTCCATACCGAGAACAGCGCCGCGTCTGTTTGGCAGATCGCCCATTACAGCGCCTACATAGTCATCAGGAACGATGATCGTCAGCTTCATAATCGGCTCAAGGAGACAAGGGTTAGCTTCCGCGATACCCTTCTTGAATGCCAGCGATGCAGCGATCTTAAACGCCATTTCGTTGGAGTCTACTTCATGATAGGAACCATCATACAGGATCGCCTTAACGTTCTGAACCTTACATCCGGCGAGAGGTCCCTTTTCCATGCATTCTCTGAGACCCTTTTCAACTGCAGGCACGTAGTTCTTAGGAACTGAGCCGCCGAAGAGTTCTTCGCCGAATTCAAATTCTTCTTCTGATGGTGAGAATCTGATGTGTACATCGCCGTACTGTCCGGCACCGCCGGTCTGTTTCTTATGTTTTCCCTGTACGTCGGATGTTCCCTTGATCGTCTCTCTGTAAGCGATCTTCTGTGGAACAGTATTTACATCAACGCCGAACTTGTCTTTCAGCTTATCCTTCATGATATTGAGCTGAATGTCGCCCTGTCCGCCGATAAGAGTCTGATGTGTTTCGATATTGTTCTCAAGAACGAATGAAGGGTCTTCTTCCATAAGTCTCTTAAGGCCTGTACCCATCTTTTCATCATCACCGCTCTTTGCAGGCTCTACGCACTGATACAGTGTCGGTGAAGGGAACTCGATCTTAGGGAACTTGATGATGGAAGCCTTCTCACAGAGTGTGTCGCCTGTTCTTGTGTTCTGCAGTTTACCGATGGCAACGATATCACCTGCAACAACTTCAGGAGCGTCTTCCTGAGATTTGCCTCTCACGAAGAACAGTGATCCCAGCTTTTCCTCCTTCTCTGATTCCGCATTGTACAGGATCTGGCCTGACTTGATCGTGCCGCTGATAACCTTAGCAAGTGAAATCTTGCCCAGGAAGGAATCCGCCAGAGTCTTGAAAATAAGCAGTGCCGGCTTGCCTGCAGGATCAACTGCAACTTCAATGTCATTGCCGGATCCATCAACTGCCGCATATGGTTCATGATCGGCTGCCTTTGGAACGAAGTCGATGAACTGCTGAAGTACTTCCTGGATGCCTTCGCCTGTAAGCGCTGAACATGTGAATACAGGAACGATGTCGCCTGAACCGATGCCCTTGGTGAGACCCCTTGCGAACTGCTCGTCAGTAAGCTCCATGTTCTCGAAATATGCTTCCATGAGTTCTTCGTCAGTTCCGGCGATTTCTTCTTCCATGGACTCTCTGTCATCGAGAGTTACGACTGAAGATCCGAACTTGTCCTTCAACTGCTGGATCGTTTCTTCTACATTAACGTTTTCTTTGTCAGTCTTGTTGATCAGGAAGAACCTTGGAACTCCGAATTTCTTACATGAATCCCATGCCTTCTCAGTACCGACCTGAATACCTGACGCGGCATCTACGAGAATCGCTGCCGCTTCAACAGCTCTGAGCGCTGAATTTACTTCGCCAACGAAATCGAATGATCCCGGAGTATCTACGAAGTTGATCTTTACTTTATTGAATTCTACAGGTACAACTGTAGCGTTAATGGAATATCCCTTTTCGATTTCCATCTTGTCATAGTCTGATACAGTCTGGCCGTCTTCGACTTTGCCCAGTCTGCTTATAACTCCCGTCGCCAGGAGCGCCGCCTCAAGGAAGGTAGTTTTACCGCAACCGCCGTGTCCTACCAGAGCGACGTTTCTAATGTTTTCGCTTTTATAGCCCTTCATCTAGTGAGACCTCCTCAAATTAATTCTGTGTAAAACGCACGTAGTTATTATACCATTGAGGAATTGTCATCGCAACGATTTTATCAAGTTTAAACGCTCTTCCTGTCTTAATTGTCAAGACATATGTTACACTCTGAGAAATACTCCGACACTACCT
>JAUMVD010000078.1 GCA_030530285.1 Bacillota bacterium
AAAGTATCTCTCATTTTTTATCTATTTCTGTAACATATGTCCTATCACATTACACTATATACTAGATATCGTTTTTTCTTCGCCATTTCCTCACATGGCGATCACCTTATCCCGCAACGGTTCACCCAGCTAAAGTATTGTCGCATTAATGTGATATTCATGTTATTATTTTAATGGTATAATAGGTATGACAAAATGTACGTAATTTCCTTTGTTTTTTACCTTTGATCTTTACCCAAGGGAGGAATGCGCCATGTTATATAGAATCAGCCGAACAGCCTTCATATCGATCTTCGTGGCTGTTGTTTTTTTGTTCACGCCGGCCATCGGTCAGCTTAGCGGCGGCGCTGCGGGAACGCAGACCGCCCACGCGCTGACGACCGTGGAAGTGGATGGCGTAACGTATAGTCTGGGAAGCGACCAGTCGTGGGGTGATTATGCTTCTGCCGATGCGTACACCGGAAGCACTCATCATCTGGTGATCCAGGATGAGATCCAATACGGCGGGAAGACCTATTACGTCAGAGAAATCAGTGCCGAAGCCTTTGCAGATTACACTACGGAAACCGCAATCACATCCGTTACCCTGCCGGACACGCTGTGGTACATCGAAGAGCTTGCCTTTTACGGCGCGGGATTTCAGGAAATCGTGATTCCGGAGGATGTCAAGAGGATAGAGAACAGCGCATTCTCCGACTGTCAGAATCTTACTTCTATCACGCTTCCATCCACGCTGTTCGAAATCGGGAATTACTGTTTCTTCAATTGCAGGAATCTCTCGAAGGTCATCAGCCATATTCCTTCAACGCCGGCTCAGTATAGTCCATCCCTGTTCCTGGGAGAATATATCTTCGGCTGCTGGCACAACGATGACGATGAAATTGTCTGGGCGGATCCGGGATCGATCATCGTTTACGGTTATGGTGGTCCGTTGACCGAGGACTACGCCAAAGAGCACGGTTTTGGCCCGGTATATCTGGATGAACCGGTGAGCGAGATCCGCATGACGACGTCCGGGAATCTGACCCCGAGATTCGGACAGACTGTCACCGTTCCTGTCATCAGTATCGCCAGCACAGATGAGCATGCAAAAGGCAAGCTGGACGTCGATGCTGAATGGTATTCCAGTAACGGAAATCCGATTCCTGACGGCACGACGGTGAAAACCAGTACCGTGTATCTGTCAGTAACGGTATCCTCAAACGATGTGAAAACGTTTGATTTCAGTGAAACCAAACTCTATTTGAATGACGTCGAACTGCATGTCATAGATCATGATTATAGGTCGGTTACGACCAAGTACGGCGATATTGAAACCGGCGCGTATAAAATACAGCTGGAAGCAGTCGGCAAAGGCAACAGCTCCGGTAAGATCAGCAAGGACAACTCAAACTACAGCAGTGAGCTGACAATGTTCGCCGCACAGGGGTCAAATGTTACTATCTATGCCCAGGCAAACGCGGGCAGCGAGTTCATAGAATGGAGAAAAGATGATCCGAATACCGGTACTGTCGCCGGAACGAATACGACCTTAACCGTGCCTGCCTCAAACAGCACGTATTACGCTATATTCGGCAAGGCTCTTCCCGCTTCCGGCAATCTGGGCGACAACGCGAAATATACCTACGATTCAGCAACAGGCACGGTGACGATATCACCTGTCGGCTGGACGGAAGGCCAGGAAGGCATATCGATGTCCGTAACGGAAACGCCGTTCATCGGCACACAGAAGATCAGGCGCGTCATCATCGAAAACGGAATCGGGATCCTCAGCGCCGGGCTGTTTATCGATGAAGACAAAATCCAGAGGGTCGACCTGCCTGCAACGCTCAGGAGCGCAGGTACGGGCGACGCATCGCTCGATTCGCGGTACCAGTCGGCTTTTGCACGCTGCAGACTTGTGGGCACGGGATTTGTCGTGGACGCAGATAACCCATACCTGAAGGCAATCAACGGAAGCCTGTTCAATAAGGACGCCACAGCCATGTACACATACTTCGGAAGGACCGGTGTCACGGAGTACACCGTCCCTGATACAGTCGAAGCCATGGCCTGGACATGCTTCGAGGATTTCGAGCTTGATAAACTGACCCTACAGGGAAACGGGCTCAGACTCCAGGACTACGCCATTAATAAAGGAACGGTCGGGCAGCTCCAGATAAATGAAGGCGTCGTTGATCTTGGTTATTCCGGTGATCTGGAGGGACATGTTTCTGTCACTCTGCCTGCCAGTCTGGAAAAAATCGGGTCGCAGAACGGAATCGTCAATGCCTCTTCGCTTAAGAACATAGATGTGGCTTCCGGAAGCACACACTTCAAGGGAATAGACGGCGTTCTGTATAAGATCAAAGACGATGGCAAGCTTGCTCTTTACAAATATCCTGTTGGCAAGGAGGACAAGAACTTCACGACTCCTGCAAACGCCACTGAAATCATGGATCTTGCCATAAGACACGTGAAGGCTCTGAAAAACGTCACCCTTTCCGGGGACATGACTACTGTCAGATACCACGCCTTTACACTTAGAAACGACCTCACGCTGACCGTTGAGAATCCGGGATGCGCATTCGAAACTCTCTGCATAGATAATCCGAGTTTCAATGTAACTCTCCGTGCTGCGGAAGGTTCATTGGCCCATGAGTTTTATACCGCCCATTATCAGGACAATACGCGGTGGAGTTTTGAAGCCACCGAGACATCGGATACGCCGCTGCAGCGTCCGAAGAACTTCCATTGGGACGGAGATACACTCAGCTGGGCCGCAGTGACCGGCGCTAACAGTTACAAAGTAGATGTCTACACCAAAGACGCCAAAGGCAATGTCAGCAGAGTAAATTACGACTCGATCACCGTTTCCGAGCCTAGCTTCACCTATGAACTCACCGGCAATAACCGGTACTGGTATATCAGGCAGGAAGGAATCAAACTGATGTACCATCCAAGATCTGTATAAATGAATCCAAATCCTGCGCCAATAACAATGGCAATGATTCCACACCAGTTGACACCGGTGTATGGACCTTTCGTATCATACAGAGCATCAATATCCAACTCCTGTTTGCGGATGAAATAATAGTCAGTGATCATGACTGCAAATATTGGTCCCAAGAATGCCGAATAGAAGGTTATAAATGTAGTGAACCCCGTTGCTGAACTTAACCACCAAGGGAACGTAAACAGAGCCAGACAGCCTACGATTACAGCAGCTTTCTTATACCGGAAGCATCAACGACCCTATCTGCCTCGCAGTCCAATGACTCACCAATAAGGGCGATTTTCTCATCTTTACAGAATACATCTCCCCTATAAGTTCCTTCGGATGTAACAATCGTCCCGTTTTTTATAAGTAAAGTTGACATTTTAATACTCCTTTCTTAATGATCATCGACTTGTGATAGTGAATAACTTTTTACTCTACCCCTTTAATTTGCAGGAAATGTGCTGCATGAACCAACATGGAATTTTGGTGTAAAAGCCTTTAACAAATACCAATCCCGATAGTTTTATAATTGATTTCTTAATTGGGCTGAAGGTAATCCAACTGCTGTAGTAGAATTGCACATATCGTAGCAGTTCCACTACAGAAACAAATACATATTTTTATCTTAGGGTGTCTGACATTAATCACACAAACAGAAAAAATGGGAAAATAACTGACAATGAGGTTTAATTTCTACTGCGGATACCGATGGCATAATCATTGCGTTATATAAATGTGATTGGTTATATCACAACAAAATGGTTGATTAAAATGAATGTTTCAAAGCTTGTACCATTGCTTGCTATATTTGCCGGCATCATGTGGGGTTCTGTTGGTGTATTTGTACGTTTCCTTACAGCTGGTGGACTGGACAACGGAACGATTGTCTGTACGCGTATGTTTGTCTCTGCCTTTGTGATGGGATTATTTATGCTCATAAAGGACCGTTCTTTGTTTCGATTTCCTAAAAAAGCGATTCCCGTAATGCTGATCGGCTCAATCATTGGCTCTGCGTACATGAATGTGATGTACAATATTTCTATTCTCCAACTTCACCTTGCACTTTCTTCTGTATTGCTCGGAATGTTTGCCTTGTGGGCTATTTTCCTTGGTGCTTTTTTCTTCAAGGAGAAGATCACAAAAAGGAAAAATTTTTGCGTTTGTATAGCATTATTCGGCGTACTGCTTGTTTCCGGAGCTCTGGAACAGACCGATATCAGCAACGTCACTCTTGCAGGAGTAGCGATAGGACTTACAGCGGCACTCATGTATGCAATCAACGGCGTGACAACCCGTGTCATGGGTAACTGGGGAATGAGTGCGCTCACTATTAATTTCTGGTATTTCCTTATCGCCGCAGCATCGCTGCTTCCTTTCTGTCACTGGGATCAGGTTGCAAACTTTGTGGCAGCATCACCATTGACGAGTATCGCATGGTTGATTTCCCAGTCTCTAGTTTGTGCAATCATCCCATACGTTTTATTCACAATAGCTCTAAACAACATGGATATTGGTCTTGCATCGACACTTGAACTGATTGAACCTGCTGCTGGAATGACATTTGGGTTTTTGTTGTTTGGCGAGACTCCATCTTTACTGATGATGGCTGGCGTAGTTGTAGTCATAATCGCACTAGCCATGACATACCGCTCTCCGCGGAAAACAAACTTAACATAGTTATTTATCGCTAATATTGGTTAGCTCATTTCTTTCAAAAAAACTCCAATTGATTTTCCGAGCTGTATATCCACTCCAATCTTCACCAGCGCCCTTTCGATCGCTGAAAGTGCAGCTGTAAGGTCATGCAGATCTGCATTCCCCATATGACCTATCCTAAAGGCTTTACCTGCATACTCGCCTAATGCGCCTGCAATCATAATGCCTTCTTCAAGTACCGCTGTTCGGAATGCCTGATCTTCAATACCCTCCATATAAAAGCAGTTTGTCAAAGTCGGTGCCTGGACTCCTTTCTCTGCCGTTACTGTGAAGCCTAAAGATTCAAGCGCTTTCCTCATCGCCGCTCCCTGTTTTTCATGTCTGTCATATCTGTTTTCTATTCCTTCTTCGTCTATGACATTCAAGGCCTCTTGCAAAGCCCAAATCAAATTGACTGGAGGTGTTGCATAGTATTTCGCCGGATCCTGCATGATTGGAATCCATTTCTCGTAATCAACGTAATATTCAGGGATGCGCCCAAGAGTCTCTCTTCTCTTAAGCGACTTATTTCCTGCAAACACAATGGCAAGTCCCGGTGCCACACCCAGCGCTTTCTGGGAAGCAGTTATCAATACGTCAATATGCATTTTATCCACATATGAACGCGCGCCAGCAGTTGCTGCCACTCCATCCACGATGTAAATTGTGTCTTTATGCTCTTTGTGAATCATCTCACCGATTTCAGCAATCGGAGCCAATACCGCAGTCGATGTGTCCACATGGGACACTGTTACTGCATCATATTTCTTTATGCTCAACTGCTTATTAATTTCATCGACCGGCACAATACTTCCCCAAGGAGCTCTCAAAACGTCCGTATTGATCCCTTTTCTCTCCGCAATATCTATGAATCTGTCACCAAACATGCCATGGGAAATAACCAGCAGATTGTCGCCCTTTTTTAGGTTATTCGCAATAGCCATCTCCAGTGCCAGACTACCGGAGCCTGAAATTATGAATGCCTGCCCGGAACAATCAAACATCTTCCCAATCCTATCTATGGTGTTCTTGTAATCCACCACAAAATCCGGATCACCGTGAGCACATGTTGGCCTGCCCATTTGATCGTTGATCCTGTTTATCGTTGGAGTTGGTCCCGGTATCATGACTAAACGCTTATTTATCATTTTGTTATCCCCCTA
>JAUMVD010000021.1 GCA_030530285.1 Bacillota bacterium
GCAAAAGTAGCATAAAATGAGTTACTCTATTACAATTTTACTTGACCAGTACACACGTGCGTTGAATTTGCTGCCCGCATCTTATTTTTAAGAAACCATTTGGTCAGACTGACATCTTTTTTACGATTGTCCAACAACCTTTGGGAAATCGAAATTTATATTTTCATTTGACCAATTGCGACTCCTATCTGGCCCCTGTTTGTTGTAATAGAACGACGATAGACAGCTTTTTTTGCTCTCACATGCGCCGAATTTGCTGCCGGCATCTTATTTTTAAGAAACCGTTTGGTCAGACTGAAATTTTTTCTGCGATTGTCCAACAACCTTTGGGAAATCGAAATTTTATTTTCATTTGACCAAATCCTCCGCGGCACCACGGTCGCAATGTGGTGTCCTCCGCCGCAATATGCCGCAACCTGCCGCACCACGCCGCAAGGTAATGCAGCACACCGTGGCATGCCACGCCGCACCATGCCGCAGCACACCACGGCCACCATCTGTCAAACAGCACCGTCCCGTTGGCACCCTCATTGACGCACTTGCGGCTGACGTGAAGCAATGTTATAATGAGTCGCCAAATCAAATCGGTGCCCTCCGGGGGTAATAGGGAATCAGGTGCAAGTCCTGAACGATCCGGTCACTGTGAATGGGGCAGTGCAAAAGCTCCAAAGTCAGGAAACCTGCCGGTTTGGGATTGATATAACGAACTTCCGAAGAAGGTTCTGTCAATGATAGTTTTTGATGGCCCTTTTTCTGTTGATGCAATAATGGGGTTTTTTTATGAAGAAAATGACACACAAACGTATTCTGGCATTACTTACTGCACTGATAGTCTTGGCTGTCCTCTGTTTCACCGGCTGCGGCGGGTCCGATGAAGGCTCAGCAGATGCCGGCGGCCCTCCTGAAATAAACGGGCTGACATATAAATCGGAGATGCCGCTTGACAGAGCCGATCAGTTCAGCGTATATAACTACGAAGGCGGTTACTCGCTAATAGACATTCATGACCATCAGAGATTCCTCATGGTACCTAAAGGTGAGAAGGCTCCGGAAGGTCTGCCTGAAGACATCACCGTTCTCAAAAAACCCGTAAAACGTATCTATCTGGCGGCCACGGCTACCATGGCTATGTTCTGTTCTATAGGTGCCCTTGATAATGTCAGGATGTCATCCATCAAGGAATCCGACTGGACTTTTGATGAGCCCCGTGAAGCGATGGCGGACGGCAGGATCATATATGCCGGCAAGTACAGCGCCCCTGATTATGAGACTATGATGGATGAGCAGTGCGACCTGGCTATAGAATCGACAATGATCGAACACACTCCTGAAGTTCAGGAAATGATCGAAGAGATAGACATCCCTGTGCTCATTGACAGATCCAGTTATGAATCCGATCCTATGGGCAGGGCCGAATGGATCAAACTTTACGGCGTACTGACAGATCACGAGAAAGAGGCTACAGAGTTCTTTGATGAACAACTGGCTTCGATCAAGGAGCTTGACGATTTCGAAAACACCGGCAAGACGGTGGCCTTCTTCTATTTCTCCACCGAGGGCAAAGTCGTGGTAAGAAGCAGCACAGACTATGTGCCGAAGATGATAGACATAGCCGGCGGAAAATACGCTTTCAAGGATCTCGACAGCGACAGCGACAGATCAACTGCGGATATGTCCGTAGAGACTTTCTATGATACAGCCAAGGATGCTGACATAATCGTTTACAACTCCAGCATCGATGGCTCCGTAAAATCCATGGCTGACCTTCTCGAGAAAGATCCTATAATGGAAAAGATGAAAGCCGTCAAAACCGGCAACTGCTGGATCACCGGAAGCTCCATGTATCAGAGGACCGATCTGGTCGCCGAGATGATACTGGACTTCCACAGACTCATCACCGAAGATGATCCTCAGGACCTCAAATACATAACCAAACTCAATTAACTATAAGGCTGTAAATAACTATGGCAAGAGAAACACTGAATGACAAATTCAAACGCGAAAACGAACAGGCACGCGAGCGGCTCAAGGAAGATTTCCACGCTCTCAACGCCAAAAGGCGCGCCCGGGTACTGTTTGTTTTTATCGGCATGATCGTTGCCTTTGCGGTAATGGTTGTCGTTAACATCAACTCGGGCAATGTCCACATCGGAATGGGCGAGATCGCCCGGGCCATTTTCATGCGTGAAGGAAGCGAGAACGTCATGGATATAGTATGGACGATACGAATGCCACGTATAATCGTCTCCCTGCTCCTCGGCGGAGCTTTGGCCATGGCCGGCTTTCTGTTGCAGACTTTCTTCGAAAATCCTATCGCCGGACCGTACGTGCTCGGTATATCTTCGGGCGCAAAGATGGTCGTGGCTTTTGTATTGATATTCTTCCTGCAGAACGCGAAGCACGTGTCTTCATTCACCGTCATCGCGGCTGCTTTTGTAGGATCGCTTCTGGCTACTCTGTTCATACTGGCTGTATCTCAGCGCATACGCAATATGGCCGCACTCCTCGTTGCCGGTATCATGGTCGGTTACATCTGCAACGCCGTAACTGAATTCATGATCACATTCGCAGAGGATTCCGATATCGCGAATCTCCACGGATGGTCACAGGGCAGTTTTTCCGGCATGACATGGACGAACGTAGGCATCTGTCTCGTCGTTGTCGGCGCCGGTTTCATTCTCACCATGATTTTATCAAAGCCTATCGGAGCTTATCAGATGGGCGAGTCGTACGCGCAGAGTCTGGGTGTAAACATCAAGTTCTTCAGAGCGGCGCTGATTTTGCTCTCCAGTCTGCTCTCGGCATGTGTCACGGCTTTCGCCGGACCGATTTCATTCGTCGGCATCGCCGTACCGTTCCTGGTCAAAGGTGTTATGGGCACATCCAAACCCCTCGTCGTCATACCGGGATGCATGCTCGGAGGCGGAGTGTTCTGTATGGTGTGCGATCTGATCGCGCGTCTGGCTTTTGCGCCTGTTGAACTCAATATCAGTACGGTCACCGCAGTATTCGGCGCGCCTGTCGTTATTTACATGATGGTCAGCAGAAGGAGGATGAGATAATATGAACGATCAGAAATCTTACATCCGCATGGACAATCTCGCTGTTGGCTATAACGGCAAAGCGATCATCCGCGACATCTGTCTGGACATACAGAAAGGCGACATCATCTCGATGATCGGCCCGAACGGAGCCGGCAAATCGACAATACTCAAAAGCATCACCCGCCAGCTCACACTGATCGGCGGCAAGGTCATATTCAACGAAAAGGATCTGCACAAAATGCCTTTCCGCGATCTGTCTAAGAAGATGGCCGTCGTCCTGACGGAACGTCTCAAGACTGACCTCCTCACCTGCTACGACATCGTAGCCAGCGGCCGCTACCCTTATACGGGCAAGCTCGGCATTCTCTCCGAGGAAGATGAACGCATGGTCGATGAGGCGATCGCAGCGGTACATGCGACGGAACTGGGACCGCGTGATTTCAACGCCATCAGTGACGGGCAGCGGCAGCGCATCCTCCTGGCCAGAGCTATCTGCCAGGATCCTGAAGTGATCATACTGGACGAACCGACGTCCTTCCTCGATATACGTTACAAACTGGAGCTCCTGTCCATACTGCGCGACATGGCCAAGCAAAAAGGCATCACGGTCATAATGTCTCTCCACGAGATCGACCTGGCCGAAAAAGTTTCCGACCGCATCATCTGCGTCAAAGGTGACAGGATCTACCGTTACGGCACGCCTGAAGAGGTATTCCACGAAGATACCATCCGCGAGCTTTACAGTATAGACAACGGGTTCTTCGATCCGCTGTTCGGCAGCATCGAACTCCCTGCCCCGGCAGGCGCCCCGCGTGTATTCGTGCTTTCTTCCTGCGGTACCGGCGTTCCCGTTTACCGCAGTCTGCAGAAACAGAACATCCCGTTTGCCGCCGGCATCATAAGCCGGGGCGATGCTGACTATCAGCTGGCCCGCCTGCTGGCGTCAGAGATCGTGACTACCGAGCCTTTTGAGCCTATCGGCGACGATGCTCTCGCAAAAGCTTCGGACCTGATCCGCTCCTGCGACCGCGTGATCCTTACCGACTTCCCTATCGGCACAGCGAACGCCCGCGTCCGCGAGCTGATCGACCTGGCCGAGTCACTGGGAAAGCTGGAGCGATAGCTGTGTCTCCCGCGCATACTTGTGCTCGCGCACCTGAGTGCGCTCGCGCACCTGAGCGCGCGGCCGGCTGCGTCAGTCATTCGCGCCTTGGCATCAACTCGGCTGCGCGCGCCGTTGCGCACCGATTTTCATGAAAATGACCATTTCCCGTGTCCTTAGACACGGGATTTTAGCAAAATGCCTGTTTCCCGTGCGTAATCGCCGGCCGGTGCTTCCCCAGCCCGTTCTCGGATCGTTCCAATTGTAACCAACTGCGCTGGCCAGGCATGGATGTCTTGTATATAAGAAATCTCCTTGGGAACTACACTCACGTTTTCATATAAACTGTCATTTCGTGAGTCTAAAGACTCACGATTTCAACAAAATGCCTGTTTCGTGAGCGTAATTACTACCCGGAACCGTCGGGAACCGCTCCGCCCGGCATGAGCACCGCTCTGCCCCACTGTGCATGCGCCCCTAAAACAGTTGTATTTACACGCCGGGAATGGTATAATCCCAATTGAATGCAATACCGAAGGGTGCTGCTCATGCAGGTAATAGGGAAACAGGTGAAAATCCTGTACGAACTCGTCACTGTAAGCGGCTAGCCGACGCCACTACGCCACTGTTCATTCGGGAAGGCGGCAAAGGCTTTGATCCGCAAGTCAGGAAACCTGCCTTTCGGGACACATAATATGTTTCCGTTGAAAAACGGGAACCATATTGGCCACGAGTAACTGGCGGGTGTAAAAACTGATTGAAAGAAAAATTACTATGATTCTTCATGAGGCCTTTGCTCCGTTTAGCGAAGGCCTTTGCATTTTCAGACAGTTATAGTTTTATGACAGGAGGTTTTTATCATGAAGAATCTTAGAAAATTCATTGTCGTAGCCATGGCATTTGTTCTCGCGATGGGAATGATGCTCATGGCAACAGGATGCGGCGGTTCCGGTGAGGAAGAACAGGCTGCATCAGATCCTGTAGCAGATTGCAATGCTGCTATCGAAGCTATCCAGGTTCAGGAATGGACTGAGGATACTGACGCACAGTGCCAGGCTGCTAAGGATGCGTACGATGCTCTGACTGATGAGCAGAAAGAACAGCTGGATGATCCTGACTACTTCGGTCTGGACACCGGTGATGCTTCAAAGGACGATCCACTCAACGGAGATGAGATCGGCGAAAACGAACTGCTGGTAGTAAGCTTCGGAACATCATTCAACGATTCCAGAGCTACTGATATCGGCGGCGTTGAGAAAGCTCTGGCAGAAGCATATCCTGACTGGTCAGTCAGAAGAGCTTTCACCGCTCAGATCATTATCAACCACGTACAGGCTCGTGACGGCGAAAAGATCGACAACATCCAGCAGGCGCTGGACAGAGCTGTAGCAAACGAAGTTAAGAACCTGGTAATCCAGCCGACACACCTGATGCACGGCGCTGAGTACGACGAACTCACAGACGCTGTTGACGGCATGAAGGACAACTTCGAATCCGTAGAAATCGCTGAGCCTCTCCTGGGAGAAGTCGGCGCTGACGCTTCAGAAGTAAACGCTGACAAGGAAGCTGTAGCAAAGGCTGTCGTCGCTGCTGCAGTAGAAGCTTCAGACTTCGATTCACTGGACGCTATGGCAGCTGACGGAACTGCTCTGGTTCTCATGGGACATGGAACAGGCCACGAAGCTAACGTTACTTATGACCAGATGCAGACACAGATGAAGAACCTGGGATACGACAACGTATTCGTAGGAACTGTAGAAGGAAACCCTCCTGACACAGCGCTTCCTGAGGTTAAGAAAGCTCTGGAAAAGGCCGGATACAGTAAGGTCATCCTTCGCCCTATGATGGTAGTTGCAGGCGACCATGCTAACAACGACATGGCAGGCGACTGGGCTGACGCGCTGATTAATGGCGGTGAATTCGAAGTCGAAGGCGCGGATGCCCCTGTAGATCTCGGCGAAGGTCTTGGCAAAGACAACGTTTCATCTCAGATCGAAGGTATGGGCAGAGTCGCTGATATCCAGAAAGTCTATGTTGATCACACTGCTGCTGCAATGCAGTAAGATCTGACAGATCAAGGTGCTGAATATGAAAAACAGATTATTGATTATCGCTTGCTGCGTAGTCTTCATGCTGGGCTTCGGTCTGGCCGGCTGCGGCAACAGCAGCTCCGGTCTTGAAGACGGCACTTACGTGGCGACGTTTACTACCGATCATCCTATGTTCCACGTCAACGACGCCAATAACGATAAAGGCATTCTGACCGTCAAGGATGGGCAGATGACTATACACGTAAGTCTTCAGTCAAAGAAGATCGTGAATCTCTTTGCAGGCGTTTCTGAAGACGCCAAGAAAGACGGCGCTGAACTCATCGAGCCTACCGTCGATAAAATCGATTACGGCGACGGCTATGTAGATGAAGTTTACGGATTCGATATCCCTGTTCCGGCTCTCGATGAGGAGTTCGACGTAGCTCTCATCGGAACACACGGCAACTGGTACGACCACAAAGTCGTCGTATCCGACCCTGTGCCGGGAGATGATATCCACGCAGGCAGCGCTATCGATCTCGAGGACGGCGACTATCAGGTGGAAACAACACTTGAAGGAGGTACTGGCAAAGCCACTATCGACAGTCCCGCTGACATGACCGTCAAAGACGGTCAGGCGACCCTGACGGTAGTATGGTCGAGCCCTCATTACGATTACATGATCGTAGACGGCGAGAAATACGAACCCGTCAATGAGGATGGAAACTCAGTTTTCGAGATACCCGTCCCGAAACTGAATGAACCTTTCAAGGTAATCGGCGATACGACAGCCATGAGCGAACCTCATGAGATCGAGTATGAGATCACCTGCACTTTGACAGACTAGCAAAGATCATCGTTACACTCTCTGCCGATGACTAGTCGGCAGAGAGCTATTTTTATCTATATAATAAATTATTTGGAGGATCCATAATGAAGGGAATAGCATACGGCGTTGGCGTTGGCCCCGGAGATCCGGAGCTCATGACTCTCAAAGCAATTAAAATGATACAGGAAAATGAAGTGATAGCGCTCCCGGGCAAAGAGCCTAAGGAAACTGTCGCGTATAAAATAGCTGTCCAGGTAGTCCCTGAGCTGGCGGACAAAACTCTCGTGCCCGTATACATGCCTATGACTATGGATCTTGACGTACAGAGAGAAAACCACCGCAAAGGCGCTAAGGTCATAGAACAATATCTGGAGGAAGGAAAAAATGTCGTCTATCTCACACTTGGAGACCCTACCGTATACTGCACTTTTTCCTATTTGCAGAAGATAATCGAAGCGGACGGTTATGCAACTGAACTGGTCAGCGGCATAACTTCATTCTGCGCCGCGGCGGCACGGCTCAATATTCCTATCGTTGAATGGAATGAGCCAATGCATGTAATCCCTGCTGTCCACAAGCTGGAATCATCTCTCGACATGTCCGGCAGCTGCGTGCTCATGAAGTCAGGCAGCCACATGAAAGAAGTCAAGGAAATACTCAGAGCTAGCGGTAAATCCGTACAGATGGTACAGGACTGCGGCATGGATACAGAACAGGTATATAACAGCGTCGACGAGATCCCGGACGATGCGGGATACTTCGCGCTCATAATCGCTAAGGACCAGTAAGACAGACAGTAATAAAGTAAGCAGCAACCGCAACAGATAAAGTCATATGATAGAGATCAAAAACTTGACAAAAAAATACGGGGACTTCACGGCAGTCGAGGATCTGAGCCTGACTATAGAGACAGGTGAGTTTTTTGGTCTTCTCGGTCCGAACGGAGCGGGCAAGACCACGACTATCAGTATGCTCTCGACAGTCCTCCTCCCTACTTCCGGTGAGATACGCGTCGACGGAAAGATCCTCGACCGTAAAGCTTCCGCCGAAAAGCGCAAGCTCAGTGTCATCACCCAGGAGTATTCCATGCGTCAGGACATGACCATGGACGAGGTCATGGAGTATCAGGGAAGACTCTATTATATGCCTAAGAAAGAGATCCGCAGGAAAAGCGATGAGCTTTTGGAGTTCACCGGTCTGATCGATTTCCGCCACCGCGTGGTCAGGCACCTTTCGGGCGGCATGAAAAGAAAGCTCATGATATGCCGGGCCCTCATGACTGATCCCGAGATAATCCTGCTGGATGAACCGACAGCCGGCATGGACGCGATCTCGCGCCGGCAGATGTGGAATCTGCTCCGCCAGCTTCACAGTAAGAATATAACGATACTCCTCACGACCCACTACATCGATGAGGCTCAGTCCCTTTGCGAACGTGTCGCGCTGATAGACCACGGACATCTTGACACAGTCGGCGCGCCGCTCGATCTCATCGCGGAGCTCGGGCCTTTTGCTGTAGACAAAAGCACTGAGGAAAAACTCGTTTCCAGATATTTCGGCACCAAGCAGGAAGCCATTGATCACCTCACAGCTTCGGAAGGTGATCTGACAATGAGAAACACTACCCTTGAAGACGTTTTTGTAGAACGTATCGGGAGGAGAATAGACCAGAAGTAATATGGGCGTAATAGCTGTTTTATGGGAAAAATGGAGGGAGTTCCGCAGGGACTTCTATAAGATCACACTGGCGGCCGTAATCACGCCGCTCATGTACCTGATCGTGTTCGGACTGGGGATCCAGACGACCTCTCATGGAGAACCGTATCTGTATTTCCTTATCCCGGGCATCGTGGCGCTGTCTACGATGACCGGCAGTTTTGGTGCCGTCGCCCAGAACATGAGCGTGCAAAGGCTTTATGAAAAGGCCCTTGACCAGGTTATGGTATCCCCTACCCCTCTGTGGCAGTTCATAGTGGGCCAGGTAATAGGCGGATCTCTGCGCGGAATGTACGCCGGCTGCATGATCCTGCTGATAACATTCCCGGTCAGGTCGGGCCTCATTTTCAACGGAGCTTCGTTCCTGATAATGTTCCTGAACGGCGCGGTCTTCTCGACCCTCGCTCTGGTACTTTCGTTCCTGGCGAAGAGCTACACGGACGCGCCGCGTTTCACAGCGTATATAATCACCCCTATGTCGTTCCTTTGCAATACGTTCTTCTCGACAGAGGCCATGCCTGCGGGCATCAGGCAGTTCGTCGCTGCGCTGCCGCTGTCACAGACAAGCGGTATGATCAGGAGCATATCCGCAGGTGAATACTACAGCGGATGGGGTTATGTGATACTTCTTCTTTATCTGGCGGCATTCTCATTCATTTCGATGCTGTTCATATACAAGAAGAAAAACCTTTAGGAGGCGGTACGGTGTCCGATATCAGAACTGACAGATCGATACTGGTCGTGAGCTTCGGGACTTTGCATAAGGAAACGTGCGACAGGACCATCGGCGCTATCGAAGAGACCCTCGCCGGCGCATTCCCGGACCGCAAACTCTACCGCGCATGGACCAGCGGATTCATAATCAAAAGGCTCAGGGCCCGCGGTGAAGACTGCCTCACTCTGGACGAGGCGCTCGACAGCATGGAGGCTGACGGCATAAATGACGTGCTCGTTCAGCCGACTCACCTGCTGGACGGATACGAAAACAGAAGAATGAAAGACACGCTGGGAGAGTACGCGGACAGATTCGAGTCTGTCTGTGTCGGTGAGCCTTTGCTCGGCTCCGGCGAAGATATAGAAAAGGTGGCTCAGATCATAAGAGATGAGATTCGCCCTGCATGCGGATGCGGAACCGGCAGATCGCTTGTCCTCATGGGGCACGGTTCCGCGGACGATCCGTCTGCAAATCACGTTTACGATGATCTGCAGGAAGCGCTGACAAGATCCGGTGCGCGCGATGTGTATGTCGGCACCGTGGAAGGCGCGCCTTCCCTTGAGGATGTCATATCGCGGATGGATACCGACGGAGCGGGAAACGAAACGGCGGTCACTCCGCTGATGATAGTCGCGGGCAATCACGCCCTGAATGATATGGCCGGGTATGATGAAGGCTCATGGCAGAATGTCCTGAGTCGTACCGGCAGAGAAGTTACAGCAGTTATAAAAGGTCTCGGTGAGTACCGGGGCATAAGGGAAATGTTCACCGCCCACGCCTCACAGGCAAAGGCACTGAAATGATCATGGGAAGAAAATTCATTGCTACAATATGTCTGATCGTTCTGTTCGGACTGACATATCCTGCCTGCTGCGTTTACGGCGCAGAGGGCTATGATCAGGTCGCGCCTTCGTCTGACGTGTCGCAGTCGCATACCATCGGCAAGTACGGCATGGTCCCTGTTTACGGCAGAGACGTGGTCGATGGCAGCTACGACATCGAGGTAGAGAGCACCTCGTCCTTCTTCCACATCAGGAAGTGCAGGCTGCAGGCCAGGAAAGGCAAGCTCACGGCGAACATGACCCTCACCAGCACCAGTTACGAGTATATCTATCTGGGCACGCCTGAAGAGGCGGCGGCCGCGGATCTGGATGAATATATCGAGCCAAAGGACCGTGACGGCGAGAGCACTTTCAGGTTCAGAGTTGAGGCTCTCGATAAGGAGATCGACTGCGCCGCATTCAGCAAGAAAAAGCAACAGTGGTATCCGAGAAAGATTCTGTTCGACGCAGGGTCACTGCCTGTAAAAGCCCTGAAGATAACCCTGCCGGATTACGATAAGATCCAGAAGGCTATCGACTCCCAGGGAACGGAAACCGGTCAGAGCCAGCCGGCAGCCCAGCCTGAGGCCAAAAAAGAGATCAGCGCGGATCCCGTCGCTATCGACCTTGAAGACGGTGAGTATTCCATACAGGTCAACATGACCGGAGGAAGCGGGCGCGCCAGCGTCACATCCCCTACCTGGCTCGTCGTCAAGGACGGCAAAGCCTACGCCAGGCTTTTGTGGAGCAGCACATATTATGACTACATGATAATTGGCGGCAAAAAATATCTGAACGAAACAACAGACGGAGGAAACTCCACTTTCACCATACCTATTGCGGTCATGGATGACAGAATGCCTGTCATCGCCGATACTACGGCTATGGGGGATCCTGTAGAAATAGAATATGAACTGACATTCTACAAGGACACTATCAGCTCCAAGAGCCAGATCCCGCAGGAAGCAGCGATCAACGTGCTGATCGTATCTGTGATAATAATCGTTATCGGAGGCATACTTAATATCGTCATAAAAAGACGCAGGAAGCAGTAACACTGATCGGAATAAGGAGTAATAACAATGGCAGCTCACGATCATTTCCCGATGTTCATAAAAACCGAAGGCAGACGCGTCCTGGTCATCGGCGGCGGCAGTGTGGCCGAACGCAGGATAAAAACGCTGACCGAATTCAACTTCGATATCACCGTCCTTTCAGATATGATAACGGATGAAATAAAGAAGCTGCATGAATGCGGACGCATCGAATACATCCCCGGTACTTTCGAGCCATTAAAGCCGGAAGAAGATGCTGCGTATCTGTCCGATGTTTATATGGTCCTCGCCTGTACTAATTACAGGGCCGTCAATGCTAAGATCGGAGAGGTCTGCAGGCAGCGCGGCATCCATGTGAACGTATGCGACTCCCGGGAGGAATCGACGTTCTGGTTCCCTGCTGTGGCTACGAATGACGAACTTGTCATGGGGCTTACCGGAAACGGCAATTCACACTCAACTGTTAGAAAAGCAGCAGCAAAGCTGCGCAGCATTATAAAAGAAAGGCAGTACTGAAAATGAAAATTAGGATCGGCAGCAGAGAAAGCGCACTGGCTGTTATTCAGTCCGAAATGCTCATGGACAGCATCAGGCAGGTCGATGATTCCATCGAACTGGAGCTCGTTACCATGAAGACAAAGGGCGATAGGATACTGGACCGCAATCTCGACAAGATAGGCGGCAAAGGCCTTTTCATAAAAGAACTGGAGATCGCTCTGGCGGCTGAGGAAGTCGATCTGGTCGTCCACTGTGTCAAGGACATGACTATGGACGAGTCGGAAGAGTTCCCTATACTCACCTTCTCCGAACGGGAAGACCCGAGGGACGCGCTGATACTTCCGGAGGGAGTAACGGAACTTGATCTGAGCAAGCCTATCGGATGTTCCTCGAACAGACGTATCGTACAGCTGAAGAAGCTCTATCCTGAAGCGACATTCGAACCAATGAGAGGCAACGTGCAGACACGCCTCGCCAAACTCGACAGCGGTCACTTCGCGGCGACGATGCTGGCAGTGGCGGGCCTCAAACGCGCGGGGCTGGAACACAGGATCAGCCGTATATTCGAGCCTGATGAGATGATACCGTCAGCCGGACAGGGTGTATTGGCCGTACAGGGCAGAGCCGGACAGGATACGTCTTTCCTGAAGGGCTTTGATGACCGCGACGCCAGAAGATCAAGCCTTTGCGAGAGAAGTTTCGTCAGGACTCTCGACGGCGGATGCACTTCACCGATCGCAGCTTACGCCGAGATAGACGGCGATATGATAAAGCTCACGGGCATGGACCTGGACGAAAACGAAGAACCTTTCGTCATGACTATCGAAGACAGGGCCGTAACAGATGAAGACTGCGTCAGGATCGGCAGAGAGCTGGCGCTTAAGATGAAAGGCAGGAAGTAAATGGACGGAAAAGTATATCTTATAGGCGCCGGTCCCGGAGACGGCGGTCTGATGACCCTCAAGGGCAGAGCTCTGCTCGATAAAGCCGATGTCGTTGTCTATGACAGGCTCGTCGGCCCTGAAGTGATGGCGATGATTCCTGAGAGCGCCGAGAAGATCGACGTCGGCAAGAACGCGGGCAATCATCCGGTGCCTCAGAATGAAATAAATGAGATTCTTCTTGATCAGGCAAAAGCCGGAAAGACAGTGATACGTCTCAAGGGCGGTGATCCTTTCGTATTCGGACGGGGCGGCGAAGAACTGGAACTTCTCTATGAGAACGGAGTGGATTTCGAAGTCGTTCCCGGGATAACGTCATCCATCGCGGCGCCGGCATATGGTGGAATACCGGTGACACACAGGGACTTTTGCTCGTCACTCCACATCATCACGGGACATGCAAAAGCCGGAGCGGAACTTTCGATAGATTTCGAGGCTCTTACCAGACTCGGCGGCACGCTGGTGTTCATGATGAGCGTATCAACTGTAGAGAAGATTGCGGACGGTCTGATAAAGGCCGGCATGGATCCGGAAATGCCTGCGGCCGTCGTTGAACGCGGGACGACTCCGGCCCAGCGTACATTCACAGCGCCTCTGCAGAGGCTCAGTGATACTGTCAGGGAAAACGGTGTCAGATCCCCTGCCGTCATACTCGTCGGCAAGGTCTGCTCACTCGAAGATAAATTCAACTGGTTCGCCAGGAAGCCTTTGCTCGGCAAACGCGTGCTGGTGACACAGCCGGCTGCAAGGAGTTCTAAGCTCGCCGAAGGGCTCAGAGAACTCGGTGCGGAGACGGTCATGTATCCGTGCATCAGGACAACGCCGGTGCGGCCTCTGGATATTCCGGAGACGAACATCGAGACCGGCGGCAGATTCGATACTATCGTATTCACCAGCGCCGAAGGCGTCAGATCCTGCTGTGACTGGCTTCTCGAAAACGGCGGGGATATGCGATGGTTCTGCTGCCGAAAGATCGCCTGCATCGGCAGCGCCACGGCGTCCGCTCTGAAGGATTATGGCCTCATCGCCGATTTCATTCCGTCGGAGTACAGCGGTAAGGTCCTAGGCGAGGAAATGATAAAGAGCGGTTTCGTCGGAGCGGACAGCAACGTCCTGCTTCTGCGCACCAACGCAGCATCCCATGACGTCACCGACGCCCTGTCGGAATCGGACGTGACTTTCACCGACTACCCTGTCTATGAGACTGAGCTTATAGATCAGCCTCCTCTGGATGAACTGGGTGATATAGACTATGTTACTTTCACCAGCAGGAGCTGCGTTGAAGGTTTTGTACGGTCACAGAAAAAAAGTGACTTTACCGGCATGACGGCGCTTTGCATTGGCAGGCAGACTGCCTCACTGGCGTCGGAATACGGTTTTGATATAGAAGTTTCAGAAGAAGCAACGATCGGCAGCATGCTGTCAAAAGCTGTTGATCTGAAGTAAGTATCGGCGGAAATAAATAATCAGCGGGAATAATATATGAAAGGAAGATTGTATTATGGAATTATTGAACAGGCCAAGAAGGTTACGTACAACTGAATCGATGAGAAAAATGGTAAGGGAGACCAGAGTCGACAAATCATCTCTTATCTATCCTATATTCACTATCGACGGGACCGGCATCAAAGAAGAGATCCCTTCGATGCCAGGGCAGTACAGATACAGTGTCGATCAGTTCCCTTATGCCCTTGAGGAAGCCGCGAAGCTAGGAGTGAATAATATACTCCTGTTTGGCATCCCTGAGCACAAGGACGAAGTTGGAAGCCAGGCTTACGCCCACGACGGTATCGTCCAGAGAGCATTGAGGGAAGGCAAGAAGCATTTCCCTGATATGTTGTTCATAGCTGACGTATGCATGTGTGAATATACATCACACGGACACTGCGGCATACTCCACGGCGACTACGTGGACAATGACGATACCCTGGTGAAACTGGCTGAGATCGCCAGCTCACAGGCTGAAGCAGGCGCTGATATCGTTGCTCCGTCAGATATGATGGACGGCCACGTCACCGCCATCCGTCAGAAGCTCGATGAGGACGGATTCAAGAACACGCCGATTATGTCATACGCAGTAAAATTCGCGTCAGCGTTCTACGGACCTTTCCGTGACGCTGCTGACTCAGCGCCTTGTTTCGGTGACAGAAAGAGCTACCAGATGGATTTCCACAACGGCAGAGAGGCTATGAAGGAAGCTCTCCTCGATGTCGAAGAAGGAACCGACTTCCTGATCGTCAAGCCGGCTATGGCTTATTATGATCTTCTGGAGAGAGTCGTAAGCGCCACGAATATACCTGTCGCGACTTACAGTGTCAGCGGAGAATATTCAATGGTCAAGGCCGCTGCACAGAACGGATGGATCGACGAAGAAAGGATCATCAGTGAAATGGCTATCGGCGCCTACAGAAGCGGTGCCGGTATGTATATCACGTATTTCGCTAAAGAACTCGCCAAACTGATAGATGAAGGAAAAATAGGCTAAATGAATACATCACTTATAAGTGCTGACAACAACTGGGCCCTGTTCGCCATAATCGCGGGCATAGCCACACTGGCGGTATATCTGGAGCAGAAGACTAAGATCGGATCAAAAGTAACAGGCTGTGTCATCGCCCTGATCGGTGCCATGATACTGTCTAACGTCGGGATAATCCCCTTAGACGCGCCTGCTTATGATTTCGTATGGAGCTATATTATACCGCTCGCTATACCGATGCTGTTATTCAATGCCGACATTAAAAAAATCGGCCGGGAAAGCGGCAGACTTCTCATAATATATCTCATCAGCGGGATCGGAACGATCGCCGGTGGTATTTTGGCGTACAATCTGCTCAAGGGAGCGATTGCAGATCTGGGAAAAGTTCTCCCGATGATGATCGGCACTTATACTGGCGGAAGCGTGAATCTTGTCGCCATGGCAGACGCGTACGAAGTAGGCGGTGAAATCGTTTCATCGTCCGTCGTCGCAGACAACCTGCTGATGGCTCTGTATTTCTTCGCGCTGATCGCCGCCGCGGGATCGAAGTTTTTCCTGCGTAATTACAAACATCCTCTTATCGATGACCTCAAAAGCGAAAGTGACGGGAGCGAAAAATCGAGCGCCGCGACCTTCTGGGAACCAAAGCAGATCTCCCTCAAGGACATCGCGCTGTGTATCGCTCTGTCATTAGTGATAGTAGCTGTTTCCGTTAAGATCTCGGGAGTTTTCGCGGAGCTGATCCCTACATCGAACTTCGTACTCTCTCTGGTCAACGGGCTTCTCGGCAACCAGTATCTGATAATCACGACGCTGACGATGCTGGTCGCGACTCTGTTCCCGAAACAGGTCGGCAACATACCGGGAGCTCAGGAAATAGGAACTTATCTCATACACATTTTCTTCGCGGTCATCGGCGTTCCGGCGTCGATATATATGATCGTTACAAAGGCACCGCTGCTGCTTTTGTTCTGCGCGATCATAGTATTCGTCAACATGCTGTTCTCGTTCGTATTCGGCAAACTCTTTAAGTTTAGCCTGGAAGAGATCATTATCTCATCCAACGCCAACATAGGCGGGCCGACTACCGCTGCTGCAATGGCGATCGCAAAAGGCTGGAACTCGCTGATCGTGCCGGCTATCCTGGTCGGAACGCTCGGATACGTACTGGGAAATTACTACGGCATATTTGCGGGAACGGTCATCGGACTTTAGTACATGCATATACTTCTATAAACAAACAAGGCGCGCGTGTTTCTACGTGCGCCGTCCATATCTCTCTTTTTCTCGCGTTTAGGAGCTATCTCTATCCTTCCCTCATATATTTCATTGCAGATGCGGTCGACCTGTTTCTCCGCTTCATCGCAAAGGCTCACAAAGTCGTCCCTGGTCATCAGTTCGCTGTTTTTCATGGCGTTGTAAAAAAGCATCAGAAAAAGAACACCTTCCTGATGTTTTTGATTGCCACATTCCTGGGTGAGATTATATACTATCTCTGCGGGTTGATTTACTACTACATATTCTTTAACTATGTGATCACCGACGGCGGTGTCATCGGTGTCAACGAACTGCTGGTGGTATGGTGCTTCAGCACGTTCCTGCCTGACTTCGGACTGGCGCTTCTGGCGGCCTTCCTGAGCCACAGGCTCTACCCGCATATGCCGGACAGCATCCGCATGGACAATGCCGTTAAAGCTATCAAAAATGAAAACGAATGAACAGAATCATCCATAACATAACAATATATTTGGTTATCGCTATTTTTTCGCTGATGGGAGCGGTTCCGGCCTTTGCATCAGAGACTGTATTTGACGGCGCGGCTGAGCCCCCTGAGACATCCGCCACTTCTGTCATGCTCATGGATGCGGGAAACGGTGAGATCCTCTATGAGAAGGACGCCTACGAAAAGCGCGATCCGGCCAGTATCACCAAGATCCTCAACTGCCTCGTCTGCCTCGACACGCTGGATTTCGATCAGGAAGTAACCGTGGATATCGACCCGGAGACCGAGGGCAGCATCATGAAACTCAAAAAAGGCGAGACGCTGCGGATCGAAGATATCGTCTACGGCATGATGCTCTGGTCCGCCAATGACGGCGCGGAGTTTCTGGGACATCTCGCCGGTGAGGGCGATATGAAGGCCTTTTGCGATATGATGAATGCAAAGGCCAGAGACCTGGGCGCAAAGGATACCAAATATGTCAATCCTAACGGACTGAACGGCGCTGCGGTCAACAACGTCACCACAGCCTATGATATTGCCGTGATCGTCAAAGAGGCGATGAAAGATGAACGGTTCCGCCAGATCGTGGGAACCCAGGAATACGTGATCGGCGCCACCAACAAGTACAAGGAGCGCAAACTCACCAATTCCAATATGTGCCTGTGGAGCGACGACATCCGCAAAGCCGCGGAAGGCGATCCGATCGCACTGGATGAATACGAAGAGGCGTACAGAAGCAATCCGTATAACTATATCGGCGATGATGACGCTGCTGTCCGCAATGCGGCCAGAGATGAAGCCAAACAGCTTTCGGAACTCATGTACAAACCCTGCATCGGCGTGAAGACCGGCTATTCCAGTACGGCCGGCGACTGCTTCGCGGGTTTTGCAAAGAAAGGCAATACGGAAATCATCGCTGTCGTCCTGAATGCGCCTCACACCAAGAATAAATTTCAGGACGCCAAAAAACTCTGGAAATATTCCTACGATAATTTCAAAACCTATACTGCTCAGGCCAGCAGCAGTTTCGAATATCAGCTGGCCGTCAAACGAGGCGCCCTGAGGGAAGTCGAACTGGGCATGGCGGAGGATCTGAAGGTGACCACCCTGAAAAAAGACGATCCATCCGCTACTGTAACGACAGAACTGAAGCTGCCTGAGGAAAAGCCGATGGCGCCGATTCATAAAGGCGACGTCATGGGTCAGATCGTCGCCAGCTACAACGGCGAAGAAGTGGAACGCCTGGATCTCATCTCCATGGAGACCTGCGAAGAAGGCGGAATCCTGTCCTATATCGGCATCGCCGATGAGGACGCGCCGAAATTCCTGGCCCTCGCAGGCACAGCCTTGATCACCCTGATTATCATCATCGCGCTGATCAGGAGATCAAGATCAAGAAGGCGCTAGCTTTATCGCTGAATTTATCATTCTATAATTCGCAGGCAATCATATCTTCAAAGGTCTGCGCTCTGATGACCAGTCGGGATCGGCCTCCGCTAACCATGACCATCGCCGGTTTCGGAACGCGATTGTAGTTGGACGCCATGGAATAGTTATAGGCACCGGTCCCCAGAACGGCGATGATATCGTCACGCTCCGGCTTTTGGAGCAAAATATCCTCCGCGATCCTGTCTCCGCTTTCACAGCATCTGCCCGCTACGGTACACAGATAGGAACGCGGCTGCGTGATGCGGGACGCGTTTACCATGGTATAGTCCGCTTTATAAAGGGCAAACCTGATATTGTCTGTCATGCCCCCGTCTACCGTGACGTAATTCAGGTATCCGTCGATTTCCTTGACGCCTGTCGTCTTATACAGCGTCACGCCGGCATTGGCGACAATGCTCCTTCCCGGCTCCAGCAGAATCTTCGGCAGCGGAAATCCGGTCTCACGACATCTGGCGTTCAGATGTTCCCCCAGCTGCCGGATGTTATCCTCGATGCTGATGGGCTGATCTAATTCCGTGTACTGCACGCCGAATCCGCCTCCCAGATTGAAGATGCCGGCGGTGAAATCAAATCTTTCTCTCATTTCCAGCGCAAAATCCATCAGCTTGTCTACCTGATCCAGGAATGGCTGTATCTCGAATATCTGAGAGCCAATATGACTGTGATATCCCATCAGCCTGACGTTGCGAAGCTCTCTGGACCTTCTGACAAATTCCGCAGCCTGTCCGGTATCCACCGCTACGCCGAACTGAGAGTCGATCCGGCCCGTATTGATTTTTTCCTGGGTGTGCGGATCTATCCCTACGGTGATTCTCAGGAGAATATTCTGGATGAGGCCCCGTTCGCTGGCAATCTTGTCCAGCGCTTCCAGCTCGTTATAGTTATCGACGATGAAATAGCCGATGTTGTTATCCAGCGCGTAGTTGATATCCCAATCCGTCTTGGCCGTCCCGTGATAGTACAGCTTGGCCGGGTCGAATCCTCCGGCGATGGCGGTGTATATTTCTCCCGGTGAAACCACATCGGCGCTGAAGCCTTCCCCATCGATGATGGGATAGAGCCCCTTGAAACAGAGAGCTTTGCCGGCATAAAGCGGTCTCGATCCTTCCGGCAGGTATTTCGTCATCGCGTCGATATACGTTCTGCAGTTTCTTCTGATTTGATCCTCATCCATGACATAAAGCGGATCTCCGTATTCCGCCGCCAGATCTATGGTGTCCATGCCGCCTATGGTCAGATGTCCCGCGTCATTGATGCCCAGATTTTCATACAAAAGCATTTCTTCTTACCTCCGCTTCAGCTTAGATATTGATACCAATATCTCTCATGGACCTCATCAGCCTCTCCGCGTCCGCGCCTTCCATCGGGTAGAGCGGGGATCTGACGTAATTCTCGCAAAATCTCATGTATGACATGGCGGCCTTGACCGGAATCGGATTGACCTGGCAGAACAGTGATTTGATCAGATCGAAATAGTGGAACTGCATTTCCATGGCCTTTTGCGTATCCCCTTCCAGATATGCCATGCACATTTCATGGGTCTGGCGCGGGAGAAGATTCGAGAGAACCGATATCACGCCTATGCCGCCTACCGACATCAGCGGGATAATCTGATCGTCATTGCCCGAATACAGATCCAGGTCGTCGCCGACTCTGGACTTGAGCTCAACGATCTGGGAAATGTTGCCGCTTGCCTCCTTTACCGCCACGATATTCTCGTGCTCAGCAAGTCTTTCATAGGTGTCCGGTGAAATATTGACGCCGGTCCTTGACGGAACGTTATAAAGGATGACAGGAGCCGTTGCCGCGTCGGCGTATTCGTAATACAGCCTCACCAGTCCATCCTGCGTTGCTTTATTGTAATAAGGGGTCACCAGCAGCACGCCGTCAACGCCGTAATCGCAGCACGCCTTGGTGAGCTGCAGACCGTAGGCCGTATCATTGCTGCCGGTTCCCGCTATGATCGGAACTCTGTGATCCGCTCTTTCCACAGCGTATCTGACAACGTCCTTGTGCTCCTGATCGGAAAGGGTCGAGCCCTCTCCCGATGTGCCCGCGATAATGAGGGCGTCGATGCCTTCATCGATCTGCCAGTCGATGAGTCTGCCGAAACTGTCGTAGTCGACTCCATGTTCATTCATTGGTGTGATCAGAGCTGTGCCCGCTCCGGTAAAAATTCTGTTTTTCATTTCATTCTCCTCCATAAAAAAAGCAGCGGTACGGAACCGCCACCTGAAATTTCGAACAACACACCATGCAAAGCCCTGCGCAGTTTCCGCCCGCACTGGTGCCCATCGTCTCATTCAGGATAGCTCTCCGCAAATTTTTGTTTTCTTTGCGACAGTCAGACGAATCTTATTTCGCCCGCCCAGCAAGGGTCCTCCATGCAGGAATTTCCCCGCTTCGGCGCCAGTCCCTTTCGCTGTGACCGTTCTGCATAACATAGGTCCTGCTACTGATGACAAGGCGCATCCTCTATCTCAATGAGACAATATTAGCTCATTCATCCATCAATGTCAACACATAAATTGTGGATTATTACAAATTTTTTTATGATATTTTGTATTTTTTTGTGTTCATTACACCTCTTTGTACCTGCACCCGTCGAAACTGGTATCAAACATGCAGATGCTCCGGTATCCGCAGTATTGGCACGCGTTTCTCCTGCCGCCGTTCATGTCTTTTTCCTTTTCTCGCGTAGGAGCGATGTCGATGCGGCCATCGTAGATCTCACGGCAGATCCGCTCCACCTGCCTGCCCGCTTCCTCGCAAAGCTCGCTGAAATCGGATTTCGTCATCAGCTCGCTGTTGCTCATGGCCGAATAAACGCCCTTGGTCTTCGCGTATTTCACGGGGATCATCTTAGAGCGGCAGCTCTCACCGGATGAGGACTCCCGGTAAAACTCCTTATCGAAGGCATCGTATAATTTGACGTCATCGATCGTGATCCCTTCCATGGTGTAGGCGTCCCTCAGCTTGCCCTCCAGCTTTTCTTTATTCTCTTCTTCCAGAATATGATCTTTGATCTTAAAATAGAACACGCCCGCGGGCTGCAGGCCGCTGCCGGTTTCTCCCGCCGCGATGCCGGAGGCCGCGTTCATGTACACCAAAAGCTGCAGCTTGTATCCGCTTCTGACCTGATCGGAATCGATTCTGTTGGATCCGCTCTTATAGTCCACGATATCGATCGCCTCTTGCTGCCGGTCTACATCCAGCACATCCAGCCTGTCGATCTTACCCCTGAGCCAGGCCTCCTTGCCTCCCGCCAGCTCCACTTTGATTGGCGGCAGCACGTTTCCCGGAAATCCAAAAGGCTCTTCAAACCGCATGGATCTGATTCTGCTGTCTCTCACCTGCTTCACCAGATTCCACGCCACCTCGCGGCAGATCTCTACGATTCTGTCCCGCCTGAAACGCCCCTCCGGATCCGATGAGAAGATGCCCTCGCGGTAGTCATCCGATTCCCGGAGTATGATTTCCCCTACCATCTCATCGCACGCCTGCCTGGTGATGTTCATCCAAGGCGATGCAGGGGATGTGACGGATTCGCCCTCCGGCGGCGTCAGCTTTTGGGACAGTTCCATGAGACATTCGTGATAAATGTCTCCGATATCCCTGCCGCCGATTTCAAAGACTCTCTGTTCCTCGGCTCTCAGGCCCTGATCCAGGAAGTGCTTGAACGGGCATTCACTGTATCTCTCCAGTCTGGAGGCGCTGACGAACATCTTGTCAGAATCCCCGCAGTACAGGGCGTCTGCCAGTTCCTGCCCCATGGATTCCAGCTTGTTGCTGAACAGCAGACCTCCCATGACCTGCTTCATGTCCGCGTCGTCGTGGGTCTCATACCACTTCATCGTTCTGATCCATTCCGGATCGATCCTGCTGCTTTCGATAAAGTCCCGCATGGCATCCGCCATATATGACAGGGTTCCTTCTTTGGATGAAATTTTCTCCATGACATCGCCGCTCCCCAGGTCTCCCATCACAGCGGTTTCCGTCATGCTCCGCAGATCATTGAACAGCGAAGACGCCGATGCGCTTTTGCCGTTCTCATCCGCCATGCTGTAGGATACATACAGCAGATCCGTCGGCAGAGACAGATTTCGGTAAATCGCCAGCTGTTCCTCCTGACGGGAAACTTCTTCCCGCTTGGAAATGCTGACCTGCAGGTCTTCCAGGACCTTGAGTTCCTTGTCCGTCAGGAGCCCCTGATCCGTAATTTTTACCGGCAGCACGCCTTCATTGGCGCCGGTGATCATCAGGGCTTTGATCCTGCTCATGCGGGTTCGCTGCATGGTCCCTATGAGCACGCAGTCAGAGCTTTGCGGCACCAAACCGATCTCCGCTTCCTCCAGTCCCGCGCTGATCAGGGATCCAAAGGCTTCATTGCTGATTCTCTTCTCTCCAATCACTCGCACCACCTGGGTGAAAATGCTGCAGATTAGATTCCAGCTCTGGGCTGTTTCCGCGGCGCCTTCCGCCAGGCCCATCTCGCTCTGTTTATCGATGATCTCACCAATCTTATCCCGGATGTGAAATTTGCTTTCCAGATACTCGTAAATCCCGCGGGCCTTATCGCCCGCCGTGTTTCTCCTGCCGGTCTCGTCCTTTGATGTTTCCACGATCTCGACGATTTCCCGGCGCATTTCATTGAGCCTCGCCAGATCTTCCGCGGTATAGTTATCTCCCGTAAGCGTGAATTCTTTTTTCCATTTGCCGGACCGGATGCGGAACGCGTCGATATAATTCTGCAAAAGCTCCTCATCCTCTCTGCTCCAGCCCAAAAGCCCGGTCTTCACCATGCTCATGATGGAATCGCTGACAAAGCCTTTGGACATCAAATCCAGCAGCGACAGCAAAAACCTGATGACCGGCTGATGAAGCACGCTTCGCTTCTGATCCGCAAAGGCCGGGATCCCCCACCTGTGGAACGTCCTGGCCAGGATTCTCCCTCTGACTTCCAGGTCATTGCAGATGAGCGCGATGTCTCCGAACCTGTAGCCCCGGTCTCGTACCAGACTCAGGATATATGCGGCTGCTCTTTCGGCTTCCGCATAGACGTTGGATGTTTCCGCCAGTTCAACGACAGGCGCGAAAGCCTTTGCTCTGACTTCCGTTACCGGCTCTATGGATACGGCTTCTCCGCATTCTTCTGCCGCAGCGGCCAGGGCTTTGATGACGTACTTCGTCAGGTCAAACAGGCCCTCCCCCTCTCCTACGGTCAGCTTCCTGGCATCAGGCGGGGTTTTGGGCGCGGCGCCGCCTTCGTATTCGCAGTCCATGACCACATTGAGGTTATCGGCTGTTTGCAGGAGCCTTTGCATGACCAGAATATTGAGTGGCGTAAACGAATCGAAGCCATAGACCCATATCTCCGCGTTTCTGACCAGTTCGGAGTCCAGGATCATCTCTCCATAGAATTTGATGTAATCCTCGGAATCGATGAACTTGCCCTCTACGGCCTTCTCGTATTCACTGTAGATCTCGATGATGTCCCGCAGCTTATACCCCAGATACGAATCGCCAATAGACGATTCTTCCAGAGAGAGCTTCTTCAGGTCTTCAGGAGACGTGCCGTATCTCTTCATCTCGGAGATGAGCTGATTCATCAGGCTGGTAAAGGAATTGCGGCCGCTCATTTTGTGGTAGATGGTCAAGTCGTCGGACAGCCTGTCGATGATCAGGGACAGCAGCATGTGTCGGCCGTATTTGTCGATGAGTTCCGGCTCACCCTTGCCCGACCCGCTGACGACCTTGTGGCCCAGACTGGAAAAGTCCGTCACCATAAAATTGAGCATGGCGGACCGCCTGCCTCTGAAATGAGCCAGGACATCCCGCTCCATCTGGAGTGAATACTGATCCGGGACGATGAGGAGCGTCTTCCTGTCAGCATCGATATGATTGAAAATGAAGGTTTCTTTGTCGGTTCCTTCGTTACCGTAGTATATCTTTAACATGACTATATTGTAACATAATACGTCCCATAAACGTCTTATGATTCTCGGTTAAGATGATGGAATCTGCCGCAACGGCGTTTTCCACCGATTAAATTTATTTTACCCGTTTGCAGGAGCTTTTGGTGTAGTCAGAGACAGCGATCCCCCTTGTATTCGGAAAAAACTACACCGATTTGCTCTCCTGAAACGGAATTCGGTGGGAAAATGAAAATTTACTACACCGATTTTCTTGTCACAAGGCGGTATCGGTGGAAACGGCCTCAAATATGGGCAAAAGCCATAAATATGGGCAAAAGCCTCAACTATAAAATAAACCCCGCGTGCTTGACGCGGGGTTGATGGATCACCGGTCTTCCCGGAAGTATGGCAAGCCCAGACTTTCCGGTGGCTGATGTTCACGTTTTCTTCTCATGCTGGTGATGATCAGTACGATGATCGTGACCAGATATGGCAGCATCTTGTACAGTTCTTTCACGGCCATGCCTGCGCCCGGGATGAATAGGTGCAGGATATACAGTCCGCCAAAGAGAATCGATCCGAAGATTGCGATGTTCGGTTTCCACAGCGTGAAGATGACGAGGGCGATCGCCAGCCATCCTCTGTCACCGAATGCGTCGTTGGACCAGACTCCGCTGGCGTAGTCCATGACATAGAACAGGCCGCCCAGCCCTGCGATCATACAGCCGATGCAGATCGCGAAGTACTTATATTTATTGACGTCTATACCTGCGGCGTCAGCGGTGGCAGGATTTTCTCCTACCGCTCTCAGCTGCAGTCCGACGCGGGTCCTCTTCAGGATGTACGCGGTGATGATCGCTATGATTACGGCCAGATAAGTCATGAATCCATAGGACAGGAATATCTTGCCGAACCATCCCAGATCGTCCGCGAATGGCAGCGCCTTACTGAAGATGATGCTGGTCTTGCTCAGCGCAATGGATGGAACGGAACTTCCTGTCAGCTTCATGAGGGAGCCTCCGAAGAAGTTGCCGAATCCCACGCCGAATGTGGTCATGGCAAGACCGACGACGTTCTGATTCGCTCTGAGTGTTACCGTCAGCACGCTGAATAAAAGCCCCATGAGGAGGGATCCGATCAGACATGACAGGAACGGTATCATAATGGCGAGAACCGGATTCAGCGCGCCTGTGGTGCTGTGTTCATAAAAGAACGATCCGATGACTCCGCACATGGCGCCAACGTACATTACGCCCGGGATACCCAGGTTCAGGCTTCCTGCTTTTTCTGATATTGTTTCCCCGGTACAGCCGAACAACAGCGGCATTCCCTGTATGATTGCTCTTGGGATAAAAGAAACGAGGTCAAACATTATGCTTCCTCCTTTCCTGAATTCTTTCTGACGTGAACGATATAATTGATGAAGAATTCACATCCGATGATAAAGAACAGAATGATGCCGGTCAGTATGTCTCCAAACGACTGGTTCAGTCCAAAGTGCGTGGAGATCTCTCCGGCGCCCTGTTCCAGAAATACCAGCAGGAACGCGGCCCCTACCATAGCTATGGAGTTAAACTGGGCGAGCCATGAAACCATGATGCCCAGGAAGCCTCTGCCTCCGGCCAGCGTCGTCGTGATCGTATGGTCGGTTCCCGACACCATCATCCATCCGGTAAATCCGCAAATCGCTCCGGAGAGCAGCAGCGTACGGATGATGACTCTGTCGACTTTGATGCCGACGTAATTGGCCGTTCTCTGGCTCTCTCCTACTACGGAGATCTCGTATCCGTGCTTGCTGTACTGGAGATAGATATGCATGCCGATCGTGATGATGGCAACGAATATGATGACGAACCAGTAACTGTTGGTGCCTATATTCGGAAGCCAGCCTTCTCTGCCTGCCTGATTGATCACGCCTACGTGACCTGATCCCTTCGGGCTCTCCCAAATGATGATGTAATATGCTACCAACTGTATGGCCACATAGTTCATCATCAGGGTGAACAGCGTCTCGTTCGTCCCCCATTTGGCCTTAAAGAACGCCGGGATCATGGCCCATACCGCACCGGCTCCGATTGCCGCAGCCAGCATCACGATAATGAGGATGCCGTTAGGCAGTACGCCGCCAAGATAGATCATGCACACCGAAGTGGCCCATGCTCCTATCAGCACCTGACCTTCGCCGCCCAGATTCCAGAACTTCATCTTGAATGCAGGCGTCAGAGCCAGGGATATGCAGAGCAGTATCGCCAGTTCCTTCAGAAGGATCAGGAATTTTCTGGACGTGCCAAAGGCGCCTTCAATCATAGTTCCATATACGCTGATGGGATCCAGACCTGTCGTCAGCGTCGTAACGATGGCGCATACGATGAGCGCCGCTACGATAGATCCTATTCTTATTGCCCAGGCCTTTTTGGCGGGCATTTCTTTTCGTTTCGTAATATGGAGGAACGGTTCTTTGATTTGTTTACTCATTCGCGCCTCCTCCCAGTTTCGTCATAAGCATTCCCACTTCTCTCTTATCGGCTCCTCGTCCGTCCAGCAAACCGCTTACCTTGCCGCCGCACAATACCAGTATGCGGTCGCAAAGCTCCAGCAATACGTCCAAATCTTCGCCGACATAGATGACGGCCACGTCTCTGGCCTTTTGCTGATTGAGAAGATCATAGATCGTGTAGGATGAATTGATATCCAGACCACGCACCGCGTAGGCGGACAAAAGCACCGTCGGCGCGGAAGCGATCTCGCGGCCTACCAGAACCTTCTGAACGTTTCCTCCGCTGAGCTTTCGGACTTCTGTGGAAACGCTCGGCGTATTGACTTCCAGCTCGTCCACCACTCTCTCGGCCAAAGCTCTCGGGGTCTTTCTGTCGGTAAACATGGATCTGCCCTTTCGGAAGGAACGGAGCATCATGTTGTCCGTCAGGTCCATGCTCCCCACGAGGCCCATTCCGAGTCTGTCTTCCGGTACGAAGGAAAGGGAGACGCCGATCTCCGCGATCTGCAGAGGATCCTTGCCTACCAGATCTTCTTTG
Source organism: Bacillota bacterium (assembly GCA_030530285.1). GTDB lineage: Bacteria > Bacillota > Clostridia > Peptostreptococcales > Anaerovoracaceae > Lentihominibacter. Next base: position 27,353 of record JAUMVD010000021.1, read on the forward strand.
GTGCCGTCTTCGTGAATATATCTGATGGTTCCCGATTCCACTTTCTGAAGCCCGGCAATGGCTTCCAGCAGTTCCTTCTGGCCGCATCCGGATATGCCGGCGATGCCCAGAATCTCTCCCGTATTCGCCGTGAAGGATACGTCTTCGAGCTTCGTTACGCCATCAGGACCTTTGACTGTAAGGTGTTCTATCTCAACTCTCGGTTTCGGATCGATCGGATCCGGACGGTCTATGTTGAGCTCCACAGCACGGCCGACCATCATGTTCGTCATTTCCTGCTCATTCGTTTCCGCTGTGATCATGTCACCCACGAACTTGCCCTTTCGAAGTACTGCGACTCTGTCGGAAATGTCCAGCACTTCATGCAGTTTGTGCGTGATGATGACAACCGTCTTACCGTCTTTTTTCATGTTTCGGAGAACAGCAAAAAGCTTGTCTGTCTCCTGTGGGGTCAGTACTGCTGTAGGTTCATCCAGTATCAGAATATCCGCTCCTCTGTAGAGCACTTTGACGATCTCTACGGTTTGCTTTTGGGATACGGACATGTTATAGATTTTTTGTTTGGGATCTACATCGAATCCGTACGTATCGCATATTTTGCGGATCTTATTTGCGGCTTTTTCCATGTCCAGCTTGCCTTTTTCTTCGAGGCCCAGAACGATATTCTCCGCAGCAGTGAAAACATCCACTAGCTTGAAATGCTGGTGGATCATGCCGATACCATGATCAAAAGCTTCCCTTGGTGAACTGATCATCACCGGTTCGCCATTGATCAATATTTCACCGCCGTCAGGGTAATATATTCCGGACAGCATGTTCATCAAGGTCGTCTTGCCGCTTCCGTTTTCTCCGAGAAGGGACAGTATCTCTCCACGGTAAATATCCAGCGTAACATCGGAGTTCGCTGTAATATCGCCAAAGGTCTTGGTAATATTCCGCAGGGACACCGCCACTTGTCTTTTATCCAAAATCATCAACACCTTTCAGTTCAAACAAGGAAAACCCCGGTATTTGCCGGGGCTTTCCGATGTAAAAAGTTTCTATTTAGAATGCTGTGTCGAGGAGTGTGATTCCATCGATCTCAACATCGAAGTAAGGAGCGGAACGGAACTTGGATTCCTGGAATGCTCCATCTTCAATGACTTCTGTATCAGGAGTGTAATCCTTATCAGTATCTACGTCTGCTTCATAGGAATCGAGAGCCTTGCCATCAACTGTGAATGTTGAAGTATCGAATACCTGCAGTTCTCCGCTTTCCAGCTGAGCCTTTGCTTCGTCGATTGCATCCTGAGTTCCTTCTGCGGCAACGTTTTCATTGATGTCTGTCAGGACAACTGATCCTGTTGACAGGTCGCCTGTCCAGTCAGTATCGATTGCTTCACCGTTCTGCGCTGCTTCGATCGCATACTTGTAGTAAGGTACCCAGTCGATTCTTGATGAAACGATAAATGTGTTAGGGCATGAATCTATCGTGCTGCCGTTGTATGATACATCAGGAACGCCTTTCTTTTCGCATGCAGTCGGAGCTCCCATGGAGTCAGCGTGCTGTGAAATAAGAACGCATCCGCCGTTGATCAGCTTGTTCGCTGCTTCCTTTTCGAGGGCTTCATCATACCAGCTTCCTGTGAATGTAACATCCATAGTAGCGCTTGGGCACTGTGAACGTGCGCCGAGGAAGAATGAAGTGTATCCTGACTTAACTTCTGCATAAGTGTATGCGCCAACATATCCGATCTTAGCCTGGTCTGCAGTGATGTCGCCCTTTTCGATCATATCGTTGAGCTTCAGTCCGGCAGCAACACCAGCGAGGTAACGTCCCTGGTAGATGGAAGCGAACGCATTGTGATAGTTGTCAAGACCTTCTGTGTGAGCCTTCGTGCCTGTTGAGTGGCAGAACTGTACATCAGGGAAATCCTTAGCAGCCTGGATCATGTAGTCTTCGTGTCCGAAGGAGTCAGCGAATACGATTCCGCATCCTGCGTCAACCAGTTCAGCTGCAGCGTCGTAGCATTCCTGACCTTCAGGGATGTTCGTCTTGATAACAGCCTCAACGCCGAGTTCTTCGCATGCTTCGTTAGCCGCATCGATAAAGTTCTTGTCATAAGTTGAGTTTTCATCATGGAGACAGATGAATCCGGCCTTGATCGCGCCTTCTGCTCCTCCTTCTCCGCCCTCATCTGATGATCCGCAGCCTGTAAATACAGCTGTGAATGCGAATACCATCATGAGCGCCAGCACTAGTGATACTGCTTTTTTCATTTTCTTCCTCCTGTTAAAATGAATTTCCTTAAGAAACAATAAAGACAGGTCTTAAAACCTGTCTGCCAATCTTCTACACCGGTTGCTCCAATGGTCAAAAAATACAACAACCGTATCATATCCATCGAATCAACCAATAGTCGTAACTAAGGTGTTACGGTAGAAACGCACTGAACCATTTCCTCGTGCTTATATTGGCATTTATTTACATTTGGTGGAAGTGGTTTTCCACGATTTGAGTGTACCAACTTGATCAAACAGTGTCAAGATAAAAGTCGGGTATTATCTTGCTCAATTTATCCATGTTTTATACTAATTTTTGTGGTATTATATCTACGTAAATTAATGTTGCTTGTACGGAGGTCCACCATGTTTTATGAAGTAGATATTGCCGGAATGAAAAGAAATCTGAAGCTTTTTCACGTCGCCGACGACCTGCAGATCGCCGCATTTATTCTTTATGGTGACGTGGAGATCACCAAGCACGCCGCCAAAGAGCTGCTTGCCAGGTCTCCTGAATTCGATATCATGCTGACTTCAGCATCCAAGAGCATCCCCCTGATCTATGAGATGGCCAGCCAGGCCGGGAAAAATGAGTACATCGTTGCTCTGAAGGCTCAGAAGGTGTATATGGGCGAACCGCTGACCGCTGATGTCGACTCCATCACAACCTTACAGCGTCAGAAAATCTATATCGGCGAAGACGATGCCGCTATGATGAAAGGGAAGCGGGTCCTCATCGTCGATGACGTCATCAGCACCGGGAACTCTCTCAAAGCCCTGGAAACACTCGCCACCAAATCCGGCGGCGAAATCGTCGGCAAGGCAGCTGTCCTGGCGGAGGGAGATTCATACGACAGAGACGATATCATCGTGCTCGGCAAACTCCCGCTGTTTGACGGGGATGGCAACATAAAAGGCTAAATCAAAACTCTTAACGTATAATACGCATAAGATCGATCGGCTTATCGATGATATGATCGGGGATTTCATTTCCAGTGAAATCCTCTTTTGTTTTGCCCGCCAGCGCGGCGCTCCAGCCGACCAGCACGCTGGTGACGCCGGCGTTATTGGCGCAGGCGATATCCAGTTTCGTATCTCCCAGCATCAAGGTGTTCTCCGGATCGGAATTGAGGTTCTTCATGGAAGCATACAGGATCTCCGGATCCGGTTTGGCCTTGTCCACATCCTCTACCGTAATGATATTATCCAGATACCTGAACAGATCGTATTTCTCCAGTCCCTGATACGTGGTCACCTTGAGTCTGGATGTGGCCAATCCTGTTTTGATTCCTTCGGATTTGAGCTGCGACATCAGTTCTATGATCCCGGGGAATAATTCTATGGTGTCATAAAATTTATCCCGGTGATAATCTCTGTAAATCTTGATGGATTCCTCCACCGGGACCTCCGGAAATGTGTTTCTCATACTGTATTCCAAAGGCTCTCCGAAAGATCCGAGAATATACTCCATATCTCCGTCATGTCCCCTGATTTCATTAAATGTATGCTGCCAGGACATGATGATGATTTTGTTTGTGTTCATTACTGTTCCGTCGAAATCGAATACGACTGTATCTATCATTTGTCTGCCTTTCTTTCGTCGTAAATTGCTTCTTCTGAAAACCCCGAAGCCTTACGGCTCCGGGGCTTTCATAGTGTATAAAAATGATTTTAGAGATTTGCTGTTTGATTCTCATTAATATCCGCCATACATGCAGAGCATTACGCCGGCTGCAACACCGGATCCGATAACGCCGGCTACATTTGGTCCCATGGCATGCATCAGCAGGAAGTTGGTTGGATTTGCCTTTTGTCCTTCTACCTGCGATACACGGGCTGCCATCGGTACAGCCGATACACCGGCCGATCCAATGAGCGGATTGATTGGCGTCCTGGATACCAGATTCATCAGCTTCGCGATAAGTACACCGCCTGCGGTACCGAAGCAGAATGCCAGTACTCCCAGGATAACGATCTTGATCGTCGCCCATGTGAGGAATGTAGTTCCTGTCGCTGATGCGCCTACGCATGTTCCCAGCAGGATTACCAGGATATTGGACAGAGCATTTGATGACGTGTCTGACAGTCTGGCGGTCCTGCCGCTTTCCTTGAACAGATTACCCATCATCAGCATACCGATCAGAGGTGCTACTGAAGGGAGCAGCAGAGCGATTACTACAGTTACCGCTATAGGGAAGAGGATCTTCTCTCGCTGGGATACTGTTCTCAGCTGTTCCATCTTGAGTTCACGTTCATGCTTGGTGGTGAGCGCCTTCATAATAGGAGGCTGTATGATCGGTACCAGAGCCATGTACGAGTACGCCGCTACCGCGATCGGTCCTACCAGATGGTCTGCAAGCTTCGTCGTAAGGTAAATAGCCGTAGGACCATCCGCTCCGCCGATGATTCCTATGGAACCCGCTTCCTGAGCCGTAAATCCCAGAGCAATCGCTGAGAAGAAGGCGAAGAATATGCCCAGCTGCGCCGCAGCGCCCATCAGAAGTGACTTCGGGTTCGCGATCAGCGGACCAAAGTCCGTCATGGCGCCAACGCCAAGGAATATCAACGATGGCAAGACAGGTTTCAACATGTAGAATATCGAGAATATACCCGCATCGGCAAGCTCATTGGAGTTCGTCACCCCCTCATGAACAACGTCGTTCAGGAATATTCCTGTCATTGGCAGGTTTGAAAGCAACATACCGAAAGCGATCGGTACGAGAAGCAGTGGTTCAAATCCGTGTCTGATCGCCAGATACAGAAAGAACAGCGCTACTATGATCATGATTCCGTTCTGATAGCCAAAATTCGCTATTCCGGTGGATTCCCAGAATCTTATTAGAGTTTCAACTATTGCGCCCATAAAATTGCATCTCCTTTTTATCGCATAATGACACAGCGATGCCCTCGCATCACTGATAAAATATTAACATATCGGCAAACTCTATACAAGTTGTATTTTATTAAATACTGTATACAACAATGGAGCCAATGCCATATCGGCATTGGCTCCATTGTTATCTTTTAACGTAATATTCACAGGTTTATTCCCAGAATGCGATGGCTCTGATCGGCGCTCCGTCAGCCTTGATGTATTTCAGCGGCAGACAGAAGAACC
>JAUMVD010000079.1 GCA_030530285.1 Bacillota bacterium
AATACGTCCGGCGTGATCTCAAATATGTCGATCAATATCCGGCCGAAGGCAAAGACGTGAAACTTTCCTTCGACGCATATAACGAAAGTGATGTTCTGATTGGTGCGATTGAGAACTATCACAAGCGGACCGGGAAGTACCCGAAACGGGTTCTGGCGGACAAGATCTATCGGAACCGCAAGAACCTTGCGTTCTGCAAGGAGCACGGGATCCGGCTCTCCGGACCGGCATTAGGGCGACCCAAAAAAGAACCGACCGAAGATCGCAAGATCATCTACGATGATGCGATCGACCGCATCGAAGTCGAACGGGACTTCAGCCCGGCTAAGCGGTGTTACGGATTAGGATTGATCCGAACTAAACTTGATACGACGACCGGAAGTTCCATATGCCTGTCGATTATTGCGATGAATGTCGACAGGCTGACCGCTATTTCTTTATGCGATTTTTTGAAATCGATTTTTCAGGGTACATGGGGAGGGTATATGGGTATACCTATTTCCCCAGATCGGCGATTAATCGTTATTGCCGTTTAAACTCACTTGTTGAGCAGACACTAATTTAATAGAATGAATGGAAGCATATAGGTATGAGGATAGATTATGTTTTGGTGGCAAAAAACTATGTTTTATATGCCATGTTTGAAAATAAGAGTGTACTGAAGTTTGAGATGTCGAATATTATCGAGAATGATTTGGATTATTATGAACTCAAGTATTATCCTGAGTTATTTGCTTCCGCTCGGCCAACAGATGAAGGAAGGAGAATTAGTTGGGGTGATGATACTTCGATTTCTGCCAAGATAATAGAAGATGAAGGTCAACCTGTGGACATAGGTTATCTGTATCTAACAGACATAAGACAATTGGAAGAGATGCAGAAGCATTCAGATGAGCAGATTGTCCAAAAAGCGCTTGATAATGTTTTTAATGGCTTAATCATTCTTAACGCCCGTGACTATGCAGATTTGTATGATTGGGTATCAACCGGGGCTCAAATTTATTATGATCAGGAAAACGGGGATACTGAATTGTCAATCCTATATGAATGCATGATGGAAAATATGGAATGGCTTTCGGATAAGGAGGATTGGTGGGATTATTATATAGAACGAATTGCATTATAGGTTTTTAACAAAAAAGAGTGCAAGAATCTTCGAAAATGGGTTACGCCTTACGGAGGGTACTCGTTAGGTATAGTTTAATCAATTATGAAGATGGAGATTATGAAATGGGTCAGTATTTTATGTGGTTGAATCCTGTCAAAGGGGAGTATATAGATCCATTCGACTTTCACCATGGAGGCAAAAGAAGAGAGTCGGCATGGGTAGGATGCAAAATATTGGACGCTTTGTTTACGTTAATGAGTAATGAATGGAAAGGTGATCCTATAGTTTGGATTGGTGATGATTATGCCAGGTTACATGATGAAAACAATCCGGTGCTTAGAATTACCGAAAGGATATGTGGGTCAGAGCCGTATGATTATGCCATTGATCATTTTAAGAACGTATCCTGCCAGTTTTCGAACTGTGATAAAAGCAACGTTGTGACTGAAGAGTTCCACATAGACACACTAAAGAAGTATGGCCTAGAGAAAGAAGAAATCAACAGATATTTCGATAGGTGCGATGAAACATACGGGACGTCGTATTATGAATGCAAACATCCTGACAATTATGAAGAATCTGTTCAGTTCCTGGCTGATTATTTGGAGAAAAAGGGCATGTTTAACAGAGAGGCAAACAGCTATCATTTAATAATCAACAATACAAAGAAAGAATACATAGATAAAATGCATTTTATAACACTACTTCATTGAAAACCAAGAGGCAGAAGGCAATAGCGCAGTTTGCCGGTGCGAAGGAAGGGCCTGCAGAAGAGCCGGAGCCGGCGCAGTCTGCCGCGAAGCCGGTCTCTCGCCTCGCCCAGTGGCCGTGTCAAATCAAACCGGTCCCGATACAGGCGCCGTTCTTCGACGGAGCGAAGCTCCTTATCGCGGCGGATTGTACTGCTTTTGCATACGCCAATCTGCACGAGGAATTCATGAAGGGCAAAGTCACCATCGTCGGTTGCCCGAAGTTGGATGATATCGACTATACAGATAAGCTGACTGCGATCATCAGGGACAACGACATCAAGAGCGTGACTATCGTGCGCATGGAAGTGCCGTGTTGCGACGGTTTGCAAAGAGCAGCAGAAATCGCACTGCAGGCCAGCGGCAAATTCATCCCATGGCAGGTAGTCACGATTTCGAGAGATGGCAGAGTACTATATTAGGGAGCCGATAGTGGAATGAGGCTTTCACAAATAAGATTCGAATAGAAGCAGGCAACACAGTCATTGAGTTCCTGCTTTTTTTCGTCGAGCGAGAACACGGTATCCTCTGCAATGAGCTTGTTGTAATTTCGGTACCAGATGCGGTGTTGGTGCGGAGTATGACCGTGCTTTTTCTTGAACTCCCGATAAAAGAACTTTGGGTCAGAGAACCCGCATGCGTAACCGATCTCCGGTACGGACATTTCCGTGTTGCACAAGAGCATATGCTCCGAATGATAGACCCTGATTTCGTGGAGAAACGCGCGGAACGTTTTCAGGGAAGTGGTCTTGAAGAACTGAGAGAGATAGTTGTAATTCAAGTGTTCTATCTGACAGATATCCCTCATGGTGATCCGGTCGGCGTAGTTCTTAAGCATGTAAGCAATGATGTGCTCGAACCGATCCTGCATGCTTTTGGAGTAGGCGTCATCCAGATTGATGTCGTTGAAATACTGGAAGCTGTCGCGTAGGATCTGGAGCACTTCGGCGGAAAGAGTAGGAATTCGCGCTTTATTCGCATGAACTTCTTCATAAAGCAAGGCCCACAGAACCCGACGGAGCCGGTCCAGCGCCGGCTTCTTCGCTTTTCCTGCACCATCGCTGTTGCAGACATAGTACAAGAGCTCATAACCCTTTCCGGCGAATAGGGGATGATTCAGATTGAAATGAAAAGAAGCTACAAGATTGTCGGATGCTTTTGCGTTTGCCGTCACGGTGTGTATGTCGTAGGTATCTGCCTCCTTGATGTCGCCCGCCTGCAGCACATGTTTCTCGTGCATGCTGTAAACTTCGACTTCTCCCCGCAGGCACATGATGATTTCCAGCTCGTTGAGGTGGTAGTGCGGCATCTGGCGACGGACGCGGTAAATCGTGACCGCGACTGGGCTGTCTTTCGCGAAGGCAACAGATTGTTCTCTGGCAAGCATGACAGTTTTCCTCCAAAAATAGATTATATTTAAGATAAGTATACTGAAACACGTGAAATATGTCTATTTTTTTGCCCTCAATTCGGGCATATAATTGAATTAAGATAATGCAAAAGCATCATATTCAAAATGGAGGAAACGAAATGATTACAGATAAGAAAAGCCCGTACAGATTAGTTACTGCAGAGGAACTGGCTGAACTGAGAGCCAGAGAAGACAAGCTCTTCAACGAGCGGACACCGATGAGCCGTGAAGCCTTTGAAAAAGCCCACGAAAATCTCCTGGACGGAGTGCCGATGCCTTGGATGGCTGATTGGGGAACGGATCACCCGGTCTTCCTGGAGAAGGCCAAGGACCAGAAGTGCTGGGATATCGACGGCAATGAGTACATTGACTTCTGTCTGGGTGATACCGGCGCCATGTTCGGTCATTCGCCGGACGCGACAGCAGCGACGATCGCAGAGAAAGCTTACTGCGGTATCACGACCATGATGCCGACACTGGATTCCCTCGAAATCGGCAAAGAGCTCAGCAGGCGTTTTGGTCTGCCGACTTGGCAGGTGGCCATGACGGCGACGGAAGCGAACCGCTACGTCATCAGAAATGCGCGTACCCTGACCGGTCGTCCGAAGATTCTGGTTATGCAGGAGTGCTACCACGGCAGCCTCGACGAGACACTGCCGCACATCGGCGACGACGGCAAACTCTGCCTGCGTTCCCACTTTGACTCCAACCCGGGTCTGCCAAAGGATCAGCTGACGAGGGTCGTTGAGTTCAATGACTTGGAAACCATGGAGAGGGAGCTGGCTTACGAAGACGTTGCAGCCGTTCTGCTGGAGCCTGTCATGACCAACTGCGGCATGGTTCTTCCGGACGAAGGATATCTCGACGGGGTAAGAGCGCTTTGCGATAAGTATGGTTCATACATGATCATCGATGAGACACATACACTGTCAGAAGGATACGGCGGTTATACGAGAGCCCACAACCTGAAGCCTGACTTCGTGACCCTCGGCAAATCCATCGCCGGCGGTGTACCAATTTCCGTTTACGGATTCACGAAAGAAATCACCGATGCTATCGCAGAGACCTACGGCAATGGCGGCGTATCAGACCCGATGGGAATCGGCGGTACACTGGCGGCCAACCAATTCGCCATTGCATGCATGCGGACTCAGCTGGCGGAAGTCGCCACGGAGGAAGCCTTCGAGAGAATGTTCGCAGGTCTGGACAGACTGGCGCGCGGACTGGAAGAGGTACTTGCGAAGCACAATGTGCCTTGGAGCCTGACCCGCTCCGGCGCCAGATGTGAGCTGCAGTTCATGCCGACCATGCCGGTGAACGATACCGATGCGAAAAACAACTTCGACTGGGATCTCATGTACTACACGCATCTGTATCTGCACAACCGCGGCATCATCATCACGCCGTTCCACAACATGATGTTGGTTTCGCCGGTCACCACAGACGAAGATATTGACAGACTGATTCAGGGATGGGATGATTGTATCGCGGAGTTGGCCGAAATCGGTACATATAATAGATAAGGGCGCACACTATGAAAAACACATTTGTAAACTTTGAGGGAAAAGTATGCCTCGTCACTGGGGCGGGCAGCCCGACAGGGATTGGTTTCGCGGCGGCGAAAATACTGGCCGGACTGGGTGGCCGTGTCGCTCTCATCGCGACGACGGAACGCATTTACGACCGTGCTGCGGAACTGACCGCCGGCGGCGCTGATGCAAAAGGCTACATCGCGGATCTCATGGACCGTGAGCAGGTCTCGCGAGTGGTCGCTGAGATTGCTGCGGACTTCGGCACGATCCATGTTCTGATCAACAACGCAGGTATGGTGCAGACGGGCGTGGCCGAAGAAGACCTGACGCCGATCGTGGACATGGCCTACGAGAACTGGGACGATTCCCTCAACCGCAATTTGAACATTCCGTTCAATGTCACAAAGTGCGTGCTCCCGTACATGATCAGTCAGAACTATGGGCGCATCGTCAATGTGTCTTCGGTCACCGGGCCGGTCGTCAGCAATCCTGGCGAGGCCTCCTACAGCGCTGCAAAAGCAGCAATTGTGGGCATGAGCCGCGCGCTGGCCATTGAGGTTGGTCGGCACAATATCACCGTCAACAATGTGCTGCCGGGATGGATCGGCACAGCATCCCAGACGGAAGCGGAAGCAGCTGGCGGGTTCAACACACCGATGAAGCGCAGCGCTGACGCCAGTGAAGTCGCCAATGCCATCGTATTTCTGGCTTCTGAAGAAGCCTCCTATATCACAGGAGAGAGCCTCGTGGTCGACGGCGGCAACACGATCCAGGAATACAAAGGTCCCTCGGAACTGTATTACTAAAACAGCGATAAAGTGTTTTGAGGGAATAGGGAGCCGATAGTGGGATAAATGAGTAGAGAACCGCGGAGACGCAGTAATACCAACGGTCTTAATAGTTCGTGTTCCCTGTCCTCCGCCAGAAAAACCGCTTAACATCAAGGGTTGAGCGGTTTTTATTGTATGACGGGCATGCCGTCAATCTGTGGTGAAAGTCCACAAGGGGCGTAGTTG
>JAUMVD010000022.1 GCA_030530285.1 Bacillota bacterium
CAAAGTATCTCTCATTTTTTATCTATTTCTGTAACATATGTCCTATCACATTACAGAAGATGGTTTCCTTTCTGAGGTCACGTCTTTTTCTGATTTCGGCATCCTCCAGCATGCCGTGCCTTCCCACATGTTCGGCCTTGATATCCCGGGCTTCGGCTCTGGCCTTTGCAGGAAAACCTTCTTTCATCCCATAGCTTCTGGCTATGAGTTTGATGTCGCCTCCGGGTTCACCTGCCTTGCTGATGATTTCCGTTATCTTGCCTTCCGCTCTTCTGTAGCGGTCCGGATACTGTGTGAGTTTGACAACGACTTTATCTCCATCTATGGCGCCGTGATCCGCTCCGGCATTGATGTATATCTCTTCCTTGAGTTCTTTTATGGCCGGTATCACAAAACTCATGCCGTTATGGCTTTTGCCTACGCGCCTGAACGTTCCCGGAACCTCCTTGAGTTTTCTCTTTTTGACCGCAATGATCCTGCCCTCCGGACGGGCAGGTCTGTAGCCCTCGCCTGTCCTTATCCCTGAAGTTCCTCTCCATGAAGCTGCCGGAAGCAATTCAACCACAACGGTATCTCCATCCATGGCGCTGCCCATATATTTGGATCCGATATAGATGTCTTTGCTGTTTTCATCCCACGCCACAAAGCCAAAGCCCTTTCTGTGCTTTGACAATACGCCGGTTATGGTTTTCTTTCGTTCCAGTTTCTTCATATTTCTTCCGTCGCGCCAGCTGTGCAATCCTTGCGTGTGATCTACGCGCCGTATCATAGATACGGGCAGATCATCAAAAAAAGTGTGCCAGAGAGGTCTCTGGCACACGTAAAGTTTATTGTTATTAGCCGATCAATCCGCCGATTGCTACGAACAGTGGAGCAAATACTACTGATACGATAGTCATCAGCTTGATAAGGATGTTGATCGATGGACCGGATGTATCCTTGAACGGGTCACCTACTGTATCACCAACAACTGTTGCCTTGTGAGTATCCGAACCCTTGCCGCCATAAGCGCCGCCTTCAACATACTTCTTAGCGTTGTCCCATGCGCCGCCGGCATTGGCCATCATCAGAGCCAGGAGTACGCCTGCAGCCAGTGCTCCGGCCAGCATTCCGCCCAGAGCTTCAGGTCCGAGAATGATTCCTACAGCCAGAGGAGCGATGATTGCCATGAGACCAGGCACGATCATTTCCTTCAGGGCTGCCTGAGTTGAAATGTCAACGCAGTGAGCATAGTCAGGCTTGGATGTTCCAGCCAGGATACCCTCGTCTGATCTGAACTGTCTTCTTACTTCCTCGATCATCTGGTTTGCTGCTCTGCCGACAGAGTTCATGGTGAACGCTGAGAACATGAATGGGAGCATAGCTCCGATGAACAGACCGATGATTACGATCGGATTGAGCAGTGAGATCATTGACAGCTGTGTTACTGCTGAATAGGAAGCGAACAGAGCCAGTGCTGTCAGAGCAGCGGATCCGATAGCGAATCCCTTACCGATAGCAGCTGTCGTGTTGCCGACAGCGTCCAGCTTATCAGTGATGTTTCTTACGCCTTCAGGAAGCTCTGCCATCTCAGCGATACCGCCTGCATTGTCAGATACAGGGCCATAAGCGTCAACTGCTACTGTCATGCCTGTGGTTGAAAGCATACCTACCGCTGAAAGAGCGATTCCGTACATTCCCATGCCGGCTCCGACTGTCTCGGTAGCGAAGTAAGCGATGAAGATACCTACGGAGATGCAGATGATCGGCCATACTGTTGACATCATGCCAACGCCGAGACCTGAAATAATTGTTGTCGCTGAACCTGTCTGTGACTGTTCCGCAATTTTCTTAACTGATTTGTAATCTTCTGAAGTGTAGATCTCTGTGATCTTACCAATGGCAACACCTACTACCAGACCTGAGATGATAGCCAGCGCGAACGCATAGCTTCCCAGCATAGCCTTGGAGAGGATGATGGATACGATTACCACGATACCACTGGCGATATATGTTCCCGCATTCAGAGCGTTAGCAGGGTTTGAACCTTCCTTGCCTCTAACCATCAGGATACCGATAACAGATGCTATGATACCAACTGCTGCCATAATCAGAGGGAAGATTGCTGCAGAAGCTTCGTCAAAGAGTCCGCCGGATGCGCCTGCAGCTACTGCCGCGAGAGTGATAGCTGAAATGATGGATCCGCAGTATGACTCATAGAGGTCAGATCCCATACCTGCAACGTCACCTACGTTGTCGCCTACGTTGTCAGCGATTACTGCAGGGTTACGAGGGTCATCCTCAGGGATACCGGCTTCAACTTTACCTACCAGGTCAGCGCCGACGTCAGCAGCCTTGGTATAGATACCGCCGCCAACACGTCCGAACAGAGCCATGGATGAAGCACCGAATCCGAATCCTGTTACACACTGAACTACCGTTGCCAGATCCAGACAAACAACGATCATTCCCAGACCGAAGAGTCCCAGACCTGCTACAGCCAGACCCATAACTGCGCCTGATCTGAAGGCAACCTTTAGAGCGCTTACCATGCCGCCTTCCTTAGCAGCGTTGGCAGTTCTGACATTGCCCCATGTAGCAACGTTCATTCCGAAGAATCCAGCAAGTACTGAGAGTACAGCGCCGCAAATATACAGTATCGCTGTCGTTATGCTCTGAAGTCCGAACCCGATCAGCAGAGCCAGGACGATGATAACGATCGCCATGATCTTATACTCTCTCTTCAGGAAAGCGAACGCACCTTCTCTGATGAAGCTGGAGATTTCCTTCATCCTGTCAGTACCCTGTTCTCTGTTCTTGATCCACATAGCCAGTACTACTGCTACGACCAATCCTACGATCGCTGCGCAAACAGCAATCACAGCTAAACCTTTCATTGTGATGATACCTCCTTCTCGCATCAAACATGATAAGAGGCGCCGAACCGACACCTCTTAGCGATTGTTCAATACGAAAACACTAAATTAATAACATAAACTGAATATCAAAACCAGTCTGATATTATCGCGTCCGTGCCGGATAGTTATTCGATTGCAACCAGTACAAGTGAAATCACTATAAACAGAACCGCAGTAACTGTTGATATCTTACTGAGAAGAGCGTCATATCCTGAACTTCTCTTCTTACCAAACAGCTGCTCGGCTCCGCCGCCAATGGAACCTGATAAACCAGCACTGTTACTTGACTGTAACAAAATACTCGCTGTGAGTACAATACTAGCAATTAAAAGTATGATTTTAAGAGCTAAAGTCATTGAATCGACCTCCTTATGTGTTTAACTCAGTTAGTTTATCATAGTAAAAGGAACAAATCAACAGCCTTAAGCCCTTAAAATCCTTTATTTTTCAATATTTTTGCTTCTTAATTTGCTGAATTATTTTCTGATTTTTTTGACATTATAGAATGCGTCCCATCCTGCGTACTGCGCAGCATCGCCCAGAATCTCTTCGATTCTGAGAAGCTGGTTGTACTTGGCGATTCTATCTGTCCTGGATGCGGAACCGGTCTTGATGAATCCGGCGTTCACACCAACGACCAGATCGGCGATCGTCGTATCTTCGGTTTCACCGGATCTGTGTGAAACGACAGCCGTGAAGCTGGCTTTCTTCGCCATCTCGATGGCATCCAGCGTCTCTGTCAGCGTTCCGATCTGGTTGACCTTGATCAGGATGGAGTTGGCAGCATCTTCTTCGATGCCCTTCTTCAGTCTCTCGGTGTTTGTAACGAACAGGTCATCACCAACCAGCTGCACTTTGTCGCCCAGCTTTTCCTTCAGAAGTTTCCAGCCTTCCCAGTCGTCCTCTGCCATACCGTCTTCGATGGAGAGTACAGGGTACTTGCTGCAGATATCTTCGTAGAACGCGCAAAGCTCTTCGGCGTTCATCTGCTTGCCTTCACCGGTCCAGTCGTAGATCTTTTCTTCTTCTTTATAGAATTCACTGGCAGCGCAGTCCAGCGCGATGCCGATGTCTTCGCCCGGCTTATATCCCGCAGCTTCGATGGCTTCGATGATAACCTTGATGGCATCTTCGTTTGTCTTCAGGTCAGGAGCGTATCCGCCTTCGTCACCAACGTTCGTGTTGAATCCTCTGCCCTTCAGGATCTTCTTCAGGTTGTGGAATGTCTCAGCGCCCATTCTCAGAGCTTCTCTGAAATTCTCAGCGCCGACAGGCATAACCATGAATTCCTGAATATCAACGGAATTATCAGCATGTGATCCACCATTGAGGATGTTCATCATCGGAACAGGCAGCACCTTGCCGTTTACGCCGCCCAGATACTGGAACAGCGGCAGTCCTACGGACTCTGCGGCAGCTCTCGCTACTGCCAGTGAAACGCCCAGGATCGCATTGGCGCCCAGCTTGCCCTTGTTCGGTGTTCCGTCCAGTTCGATGAGCATCTTGTCCAGTCCTGTCTGATCGAACGGATCCCAGCCAATCACTTCGTCAGCAATGATATCGTTGACATTGCTGACTGCGGTCAGCGTACCTTTGCCCAGGTATCTGTCCTTGTCCCCGTCTCTTAATTCCACTGCCTCATGAACGCCTGTGGATGCGCCGGACGGCACGATAGCTCTGCCGACAACGCCATCATCCAGAGCGACTTCAACTTCAACTGTAGGGTTTCCTCTCGAATCGAGTACTTCTCTTGCAATTACATCTTCAATATACGCCATTGTTTCTGTTTCCTCCTATATTCATCAAAAATCAATTATATTCATGAAATCTGCAGGCTTCAGGCTGGCTCCACCCACAAGCGCTCCATCTATTTCATCCTGATTCATGATATCAGTCGCGTTGGCAGGCTTCACGCTGCCGCCGTACTGAATGATAACTTCATCCGCCACATCTTCACCAAACATGTCGATGAGCGTCTTTCTGATAAATGAACACATCTCCTCAGCCTGCTCCGGTGTGGCGGTCCTGCCGGTGCCGATGGCCCATATCGGTTCATAAGCGATCACGATCTTCTTGATATCCTCAGGATCGATTCCCTCAAGTCCGCCTTCCAGCTGACCCTTGACGAAGTCGAACAGGACTCCCGAATCTCTCTGCTCCAGGCTCTCCCCGACGCACATGATCGGTCTGATGGGTCCTTCCAGAAGCTTCTTGAGCTTGAGGTTGACGGTCTCGTCAGTCTCCGCGAAATACTGTCTCCTCTCGGAATGCCCCACGATGCAGTAGTCCACGCCGATCTCTTCCAGCATGTTCACGGAAACCTCTCCGGTGTACGCTCCCTCATCAGCGAAGTGCACATTTTGCGCTCCCACGCCGATTCCGGTGCCTTGGAATGCTTCGACCAAAAGCTCCAGATCCGTGAACGGCGCGCATATGGCTGTCTTCACATCGGTGCCCTGGTACAGCCCCGCGAATTCTTCTGCAAAGGCTTTTGCCTCGGCCTTTGTCTTGAACATTTTCCAGTTTCCGGCTATGAATGGTATTCTCATTTCTGCCTCCCGATCTATTTCTCTTCGATGCAGGCGATGCCAGGAAGTACCTTGCCTTCCAGGAATTCCATGGAAGCGCCGCCGCCTGTGGAAACGTGTGTCATCTTATCCTTGAGTCCGAACTGTTCTACTGCGGCAGCTGAATCTCCTCCGCCGATTACGGTTACGGCATCGCTATCAGCCAGAGCCTGGGCAACAGCCTTTGTTCCTTCTGCGAAGTTCGGCATTTCAAATACGCCCATTGGACCGTTCCATACGATCGTCTTCGCTTCCGCGATGGCCTTTGCATAGAGTTCTACTGTCTTCGGTCCGATATCCATGCCCATCATGTCGGCCGGCATCTTGTCCGCATCGAACACTGCCTTCTCACTGTCATTGTCGAATTCCTTCGCGCAGACGGTATCTACCGGAAGCAGGATTTTAACGCCCGCCGCTTCAGCCTTTGCCAGAAGCTCCTTCGCCAGATCGATGCTGTCCGCGTCCAGAATGGATTTACCGATCTCATATCCCATGGACTTGAAGAAGGTATACGTCATGCCGCCGCCGATGATGATGCTGTCGACCTTTTTCATGAGGTTTTCGATGACAGGGATCTTGTCCCCGACTTTAGCTCCGCCCATGATGGCAACGAACGGTCTTTCCGGTGATTCTACCGCATCTCCCAGGAATTTCACTTCCTTCTCAATGAGGAAGCCTGATACGGTCGGCAGGTATCTGGCGATGCCGGCGGTGGAGCTGTGGTCTCTGTGCGCCGTTCCAAAGGCGTCGTTGACAAAGAGCTCGCCCAGAGATGCCAGTTCTCCGGTAAACGGTTCTTCGCTCTTCGTTTCCTCTACTCTGTATCTGGTGTTCTCCAGGAGCATCACTTCTCCCGGTTTCAGAGCTGCTGCAACTTCTCTTATATGATCGCACACTACTGTAGGGCATGAACTGAACTTGACTTCCTGTCCCAGAAGCTCTTCCAGTCTCTTGGCTACGGGTGCCAGACTGAGTTCCGGTTTAGGTTCGCCCTTAGGCTTGCCCATGTGTGACATCAGAATGACACATGCGTTGTTTTCGATTAAGTATTTGATGGTAGGCAATGCGGATACGATCCTGAAATCGTCAGTGATAGCGCCGTCCTTCATAGGAACGTTGAAATCGCATCTGACCAGGACTTTTTTACCGGCAACATCTACGTCTCTGACTGTCTTTTTCATTTTTTTGGATCCTTTCTGAATGGCATAATTGAATGAGTGCCTCCCGGAAATAAAGCACCGGGAGGCAGAACTATTCTCACGAAATCCGATCGTTTATTTATGATCTACACTGTACATATGCTTGATAAGCTCCAGAACCTTTGTCGCATAACCATATTCATTGTCATAGTAAGCGATCAGCTTGAAGAACTTATCGTTAAGAGCGATACCCATCGTTGAGTCGAATATCGAAGTGTTGGTGTCGCCGACGAAGTCGATGGTTACGCACTTGTCTTCGACATATTCCAGGATACCCTTGAGTTCGCCTTCTGAAGCCTTCTTGACTGCGGCGTTGATCTCTTCAAGTGTAGTCGGTGTCTTGAGCATGACGTTCAGGTCTACTACTGATACATCGTTGGTAGGTACTCTGTAAGCGAAGCCAGTCATCTTGCCCTTCAGTGAAGGGATAACCTTGGCAACGGCCTTTGCAGCTCCTGTAGTCGTCGGGATGATGCTGTTAAATGCCGATCTGCCGATACGCCAGTCTTTCATGTTCCTCTTGTCGACGGTTACCTGCTTGGATGTTGCCGCGTGAATCGTAGCCATCAGACCCTGTTCGATACCGAAGTTGTCTTCCAGTACCTTGCACAGAGGCGCCAGACAGTTCGTCGTGCAGGAAGCGTTGGATACGACGTTCATGTCAGGAGTATATTTGTCGAGGTTTACGCCTACTACGAATGTAGGGGAATCATCCTTTGCCGGCGCTGTGATAATGACTTTCTTTGCTCCTGCGTCCAGGTGATCCTGTGCCTTCTCGGCCGTATTATACGCGCCGGTACCCTCTACGATGTACTCTGCTCCGCACTCACCCCAAGGAATCTTTGTCGCATCGCTTTCACTGTATACGGGAACCTTCTTTCCATCGATGATCAGGCCATTTTCATATGTGCCCAGTTCCTTTGGAAAACGTCCGAATACTGAGTCGTATTTGAGCATGTAAACCAGGTAATCCAGGTCCGCATTACGATAGTTTATTCCCGCGATCTCGATTTCCGGCATATCCATCGCCGAACGAATCGCTAAACGTGAAATACGACCAAATCCACTGATTCCGATTTTGATTGCCATTTTCAATTCCTCCTATAGCATATGTTTTGTTTGATTTAATTGAATCTATATCCACCTCTTCTTGAGGCTGATAACTGTTTATCTCCCCGTCTCAATACCTCTTTCTCTTTGACGAGGACAATATGCCCATCTCATCCCTGTACTTGGCCACCGTTCTTCTGGATATCATGATGCCCTCGTCCGCAAACATATCCACCATCTTCTGATCGCTGTACGGTTTCTTCGGATCCTCTTTCTCTATGATCTCCCGGATGAATTCCTTGATGCTGTTGGATGAGATCCCGTCGCCTTTGCTGTCCGATACCCCCGCAGAGAAGAAATACTTGATCTCATACACGCCTCTCGGGCACTGCAGATACTTGCCGTTGATGGATCTGGATACAGTTGACTCGTGGATCCCGACTTCCTCGGCGATATCCTTTAGCGTCAGGGTCTTCAGGTGTTTGCTGCCCTTATCGAAGAACTCCTTCTGGTATTTGACGACTGCCGTCACTACATTATATATGGTCTGTTTTCTCTGCTCGATGCTCCTGATCAGCCATGTGGCCGCATTGACTCTTTCAGACAGGTAATCGGCCAGATTCTTATCTGTATCCGCCATGTGCAGGAGCTTCCTGTAGTACGGGCTGACGTTCAGCTTCGGAACGCTGTTTTCGTTCATGGTCACGACATATTCATCGTCCACTCTCTCAACGATGACGTCCGGGATGATGTACTTGGTCGTAACTTCAGAGGCAAACTGCCTGCCCGGTTTCGGCTCAAGCGTTTTGATGACATCCGCCATGTCCTGCACCGCCTGCACGGTCATGCCCATATCCTTGGCAACGGCTCCCAGCCTGTTATTTGCCAGGTCCTCCAGATGATATTCAATGAGCTGCGTCATTTCATCTGTCAGCTCGTCTCTGTTTCGAAGCTGGATCTCCAGACACTCCTGTATGTTGCTGGCGCCGACGCCTGCCGGATCAAATCCCTGTATGATATCCAGGGCTTCTCTGACCTTGTCCTCAGGCACATGGGTCGCGGCGGAAATTTCCTCTACCGTCGACGTCATATATCCATTCTCATCCAAAGACTCGATGATATACTTGCCGACGTGTCTGCAGCCTTTGTTCTTGGCTGCGAACTGAAACTGGAACATCAGATGCTCCGGGAGAGTGACATCATTTGTCACGAATTTCTCGTACTCATTGGCTCTGTTTTCGCCATCACCGCCGCTCCAGCTTCCGTAGTTTTCGTCCCCGTAGTTGCTGTTGCGGATGTACTCCTTCCAGTCCAGGATTTCATCCTGTCTCCGCTCTCCCTCGGCCTTTGGTTCCGGGTCCTGCTCACGGCTGTTCTGGTCGTGCTCCGGCTGACTGTGTTCCAGCACCGGATTCACGAGAATCTGCTCCTGAACATAGGACTCAAGCTCCTGCGTATTGAACTGCAGGATCTGTATCGCCTGTATTAATTCAGGAGTCATCACGAGTTTCTGCGCTTGCTCGATTGTCAGATCATATCCCAGTCTAATGCCGTTCATCTCGTACCTCGGATTACCAACTTCTGTCCTATCATTTCTGTCCTATTATTATATCACAAAAGCACTCCTTACACGAATGTTTCTCTGTGTAAAAAGTGCTTTTTCAATTCCTCGCGAAGTTATCTTATTTTACCTTTGCTTTCTTCGTCTCACTCCATGCTGAGTAATATGTCACCCCTTCACTCTTAATAAAACTACGAACTTTGACTGCATAGGTTTTTTTCCGCTTAAGTTTTTTTATCGTTTTGTTCTTAGCGGCCGCGCCATCGACCGTTGCCGCTTTACTGGTTTTGCCAGTCACATATTGAATCTCGTATCCTGTCGCCTTGTCATTTGGCTCCCATGTGACCGTCATTGTCCGTTTCTTACTGCTTTTAGCCTTTTTTATGGTTTCTGCGTTCAAGAAGACTGTTGCCTTTGTGTCGGATGCTTCCCCCTTGTAGGCATTATCTCCAATCGTTCTGTAAGCGATGATGCTATAGGTATAGGTGTTTCCGTTAACGTTGGCATCTGCATCCTTATAGGCTGTTTCTTCTGCCGTAATGTCTGCCAAAACAGTCTCCTGTGCCCCATCCTCGCTCTTCATCAGAATATATCCAGTTGCTCCTGCAACGTTATCCCATCTGACCATGACACCATCTGTTTCATTGGTGACACTCTTGATCTGTGTCTTCGAAGGTGTTGCCAGGGCTTCTATCAAAGTCTTCTGCGCATCCATCTCTTCCTGATTCTTTATGAGCGAAAACTTTAATTCCGCATTGACCAGTTTTAACAGTCCGATCGCTCCGACCTCTTCTTTTTCTTCGTCAGTCAGAGCGTCATAAGCTTCCCGGGCTGCATTGATCGCTGCTTCACTGTCTGCAGTGACCTCTCCGATGGACTCGATCATATCCAGAACTATCTCAGCCTGCGATATGTCGATATAGATATCCACCTGTCCACCGGCTGTCATCTTTGCTGCCGGGATCGTGTACACGTCATTCGCATCGGCTTTCATAGGAATAAATTCATATTCCGGCGGATCAACGCCTTCGTCTTTTGTGATCCGTTCACTTACAATGCCGTTGCCGGCTTTGAACGTGTAGTCAAGTCCCGCGTTTTGTGTTTGCGGGCCATAGTCGCTTGTTTTGTCCTTTCCGGGTCCGACGAAGTTGACTTTCGTATCTCCCCGAAGACCGCAGCGTTCACATACTCCATCCGCATACGAATGGCCCCGCGCGTCGATCATGATGTCATTAGGCGCTATCGCCATGGAAAGTTCTTCATCACTGAAGTACTTTCCGCAATCGTTGCATTGCCAGCATTCAATATTCCCGGGTTCCGTACAAGTGGCTGAAACTGCATCGACTTTGCTCACATCTTCATGTGCGCAAGGAGCCGTTACGATCACGTCAGCAGCTGCCGGCGACTTATTGGCCTCTTCCGTTCCCGCCATTTCATCAATACCAACCAGATGATATCTTCCCGGCTCGTCAAAAATGTATTGATAAGACTCGGTTTCGCTTTCGAGAGTATCTATGAGTGACCAATCATCATCGTACACCTCTACAGTTAAACCCGTTACCGGTTGAAGTCTGCCGCTTCCCATTTCCCCGGTAGCCGTTCTGTACAGCGTCATTTCTGCAGATTCGCCAGCATCAACTTCATACAGTTCCTTATCAAAGCTGCAGAACGAACCTTGCTGATAAAAATTCCAGTCCGTAAACATAGCAAGATCAAAAGCATCCCCATCGGACAATAAAATGTAGTCAGCAGTCGCGCCCCAGCCAGGGCTCATCAAAGGGAACACGTGATTCCTGTAATACATCAGGTTTTCATCATGGCCCCACACTTCCTGCATATATGTAGATGTGGCGCCTCCCGTCAGGTAATATGCCTTCTTTGCACCTCGATATGCGATGTCGCCGGACATATAGCGCACCTGCTGCGGAGTGCTGAAGTCAGTGATTCCGGATGTCCCCTGACAGCATCTGGCTTCAGGAATGCCCATATAATACCGTTCGATGAGATAAATCATCAGATGCATGGCTGTCGGTCGTTCCACTACTACATCATTGATATATGGTCCTTTTCCATCTTTAGTATGGTAGCGGTAATTGTCTTCCAGACCGTAAAGTGCCAGATCGAAATATGGAACCTCGACCTCAAGATGAGAAAGAACGGTACTGCTAATATCATTTCCCATTAAAGGGATGCCGTCATTAGATATCGTGACGAACAGCCTCACTGATTCCGCCGGCGTTTCATCATATCCATATTGAACAGGTTCACCTTCATCCTTTGGTTCAAGAACCTTTACCGGCACTGTCGCTTCTGCCTTCACGCCGGTGTTTTCTGTGCAGGCGGCACTGATCGTCGCTTCAAACTCACCAACGGTCAGAGGAGCCAGTTTCAGCAAGCCGGATGGCGTGATCGTAGCTTTCAGTTCCGCGTCAGCCTTTTCTATCGTGTATTCAAGCTCGTGATCCTGACTATCGGCAAAAATATCATGTGGATTAACATACTCCAAACCGCCTTTATACATTTCAATGGATAAAGGTCCCTCGGAGACAGTAATCTGACATACATCATTCTCACCTGCCATGACGTTTGCCGGCAGCATAGTCAGACAAAGAACGATGGCTAATATAAAATATAATAATTTTCTTTTCATAATAGATTATAGTTTTATTGCAGAAAGCAGAGACCGGGTAGTCGGCCTCCGCTTTCTGCATTTTCACATCATTTCATGTGTAGAAAGGAATTATTTAGTCTTTTTCGCCTTTATCGGACTCCAATCGGAATAGTACTGCTGTCCGTCTACAGTCTTGTATGTTCTGATCTTAACAAAGTACTTTTTCTTTTTACTGAGTTTCTTGATCTTCACTTTTGCTTTATTTGCTTTCTTGACAGTGACGGTTTTAGCGTTGTCGAAGTTCTCATCCAGACTATACTGGATCTCATATCCTGTGATTTCCTTCTTGACCTTAGTCCACTTGACCGTAAGTTTCTTCTTACCGGCCTTGATGGATTTGATCTTTGTGCCTACAGGATTTACAGTGTACTCCAGAGTTACTGTTCCTTCGTAGTTCTCTTTGAATGTAACTGTTGCCGTATGCGTTCCGATACTTGCGGAGTCAGCACCGTACACAACGTCATAGTTCGTTTCAGGTACGATGTTGCCCTTTGTATCCTTGATGATCACGGCCGGAGTCTTTTCACTTCCGTCAAATGTGAATACATCCTGTTCAAGTGCAACGCCCGAAGTCAGATTTCCTTCTTCGTCATACTGTGCATCCATGCTGATCGGTGTAACGGTCTGAGGAGCATGGATTTCCTGCGTTCCTTCTGCATCTGCAAACATCTCACCACAGTTATCACATGTCCAGTATGCTGCAATGCCTTCAAAAGGCTGTGCGTCCGTCTTGACAAGTGCATGTCCGACGGCCGGTATCGTTTCCGCTTCGAGGGTGGTAGGTTCCTCACCTGCAGCATCCTTATACAGTTTGCCGCACGACTTGTCTCTGCACTTGAAGTACGCATTATGTCCGTCTTCCGTACAGGACGGTTCCTTTGCCGGGATTTCTCTCAACCCATGCGCTTTGACGATGATATCTGCTTCAGAGACCTCAGTTTCTGCATTAGCATCACTAAAGAACTTTCCGCAAAGGCTGCAGCTCCAGTATTCGATATTTCCATCATCAACACATGTTTCGACATTCGCTTTATGTTTCTTGAGTTTGTGCTTGCACTCCTGCTCCGCCGTCCAATCTTCAAACCATGCGAGGACAGGATTATTATCACTTGCCACGAAAGCGTTTCCTTCACCGTTAAGTGCTGCCAGGAATTTAGCGGATGACAACTCACGTGCAGTAACGAATTCGCCTTCCGCAGTCACATTCGTTGTACCGATGAATCCGAACAGCGGTGAATCGCCTTGCTCCGTTGAATATACATTTGTAACAGTGCTGTTATTCGTTACATTGCCTGTAACTGCGCCTTCATATGTTCCGCTGCCCTTAACTGTACCCATATTAAACAGATTTTCTGCAACTGCATACGCTGCAACGTTCGCTGCAACGCCTCCAACGTTGGTGCCGCTGCTTGTGACATCTCCAACGTTGTAGCAGTTTCTTATCGTAGCCGGATAGTTTTTATTGCTTGATGTAATACCTGTCACACCACCTGTATAATTTCCGTCTGCTTTGATATTGCCGTAGTTCGCGCACTGATCCATCTCATCGTTTCCAAAGAATCCGGCGATGCCGCCTACATCCATCTGTCCGGTAACATTACCTGCATTCAGGCACTTCGTGAACGATGCATATGATCCGTAACCGCAGATACCACCTACGCCCACCCAGTTTCCGAGTTTTGCTTCGATGGATACGTCGATGTCAGAAATGATATTCTCGAAATCAACATAATTAGCGTATCCGCAGACACCGCCAATGTAGCCGTTGCTGACACTTGATGGACATGTCACGTGTACACTGCCGCCGACTTTAAGGTTTTTAATCGACGCACGCGCGCTGCTGGTGCCCTTCACGCATCCAAACAGGCCTTTGTATTGTGCGCCAGCCTGGTTTTCTGCTGTAACGTCTATCGAAAGACCTTTGACCATGTGATTATCACCGTCGAAGGATCCCTTATAGACTTTGCTGGAACTGATTCCGATCGGCGTCCAGTCACGGCCGGACAAATCGATGTCCTCTATCAGTTTCGCGTTGTAAGCAGCTCCGACGCCATTATTGACCGCATCTGCGAACCATGCCAGTTCTTCCGCGGTTCCGATCTGATATACGCCGTCTTCATCCGCTGCCGGTTCGGTCTTGGTTTCTCCGTCCCATTCGCCTTCCCCGAGAGCTGTCATTTCAATGGTCTTTGTGACGCAGCCGTCCTCATCCAGTTCGTCTGCCCTGGATACTTTGAACTTTCCGGTTGCCTTGACATAGCCTTCTTTTTCAACAACATATGAATAGGTGCCGAAGGACAGATCTTCATACTTGCCGTCATTTGCCTCCAGTTCATTTCCTGCAGGATCCTTGACCGTCACTGTCGCTCCTTCAAGGGCAGTTTCTCCGTCAGTGACCTGTAATTTCAGTCCTACCGAAGCATGTTTTACGACCTTGACACTGACATCTGCCAAATGCTGGAAGCATAATTTAACTTGTACTGCGTTAAAGTTCGTTCCAACTCCGGTGTCTGTCATTTCATACACAAACCTGAACGGATTTGCTGCAGAGAACATCTGACCATATACATAACCGTTCGTAAATTCATAGGATGTTTCATTCTCCCCTTCAGGGAATTCAATATCTTCCGGTACCTTCAGTGTGATCTTGGCAGTATCCATCATCTGATACTGTCCGACCGTTCCGCTGACCTCCGTATCGCCTGACGAATATCTTGGCACGAATGTCAACGGGTTAAAGATTCCGGACTGCTTATTCAGTGCTCTATAGAGGCCGTCAAAAGAAATCGTTACCTCGTCTCCCGGCTCTATGGCTTCACCCGGTTTCGTTGCATTGTCTGCAAAGACCTCAACTTCGGCTGCTCTTGCCAGGCAGTAGGATACACCTGTACTGTCTGTCATTCTTATGATTACCGTTCCACCATTGGCATTTGCATCTCTGAATCCATTCAGGTCGATCTCATAATTGCCATCCTCATCGGAAGTCAGAGTTTTCCACGAGGTCATCTTGGATTTCAATGTCTTCCCTGATGTCACAAGAGCGTACTGTACCTTGCTGAGTTCATCACCCGTTACCGTGAAATCCATGATTGGATTCTCATCTTCGGTTGTGTAGTACCATGTATCATAGTTATAGTCCCAGTCTGCTGAACGGGTCTGATCTGAGCCGTCTGAATTGTATTTGATATGGGCGATCGCGGAGCCCTTTTCTGTATCACTCATGACGATAACGCCGGATCTGTTGGTCGATGTTGCAGGGAACAGTCCTCCATGAGAGCTATAATCATTTGCCGCATTGTTCATGAACACATTGATCGCATCATAGTTTACCGCTATAATGGCGGTTCCGTCCGGATCGATATCTGCCCAGTTCTCGGAGGCGTTTCCTCCATCAACAGTATCGATGTCTGCTGTTCCGCTGAGAAGTGACCAGTGGAAGTCCGGTTCGATCATAATATTTCCGGAATCGGAGTTGATGATCTCCCAGTGTCTGTAAGCTCTGACCCTCTTAGTTGCATCTTCACCAACAGCAAGATACCCTGTCGGATCAAGCCCTACCTGGATGTCCGCCTCATCTCTCTTGATCGTTGCTGTTCCAAGCTTGCTGAAATCATGAGATTTCTTCGCAGTCGAATCGCTTTCATCAAATGTGAATGACAGATCCATCTCCGAATTACTTGAAGACAGATACCCGGCTTTTGTAACATATTCGCCGGACGGATCTTCCAATCTCCATGTATAATTGCCATTTCCCTTTGAAATGTTATATGACAGAGTCTTCGTACCGTCACCATTGTTGACCGGTTCTGCTTCAGGTTCTATCTCACCGGAGTTAAAATTGTTGTACTGGAAATAGATTCCGAACTCCGCGTCCTCAGGTACAGTGACATTCAGTCCAATTGCCGTATTGATCTGAAGCGACCTGTTATTCACGCTCGTACCGGTCGTAATCGTTGCGTTGATCGACTGTGTAAAAATATATCCAGGGATATCCGGATAAACATAGTTGTTGTACAGGCAAGAATTCCCTCCTGCATACAGCAAGAACGGATAATACTCATAGTTGCCTGATTTGTACGGTGTTCCCGGCTGTGCATTGCATTCCATGATCGGGCATGTTACAACAGCGTGATATTCATCCGCGGTAAAGTACGTGTTGTCCGTTTTCTTTGATGTTGTGTAAATCGGGGACGTTCTGAGATAGATATTCGTACCGCCGCCCGCATTACCGTCGACGTTGGCGTCTGCAGGGATCTTTAACTTCATACCACCCAGTTTATAAGTATAGTTACCCGTTTCAGCAGAATAGCCATATCCGCGGTAACTGTACCAGCCGTTCAGTACGGAAGCATAAAACATATTGTAGCCGTTGACGTCGCTTCCGCTTTCAGTTCCGTTTTCCGGATCTTCGCCAAATGTGCTGTCCGTAAACTCTATCGGTTCATAGTTTTCAAGTGTATATTCCGGTCCGTCGGCTGTCTCCTGAATCTTCCAACCGCTTTCGGCGTCACCGGTAATGATATAATCTATCGGATCATATACCAGAACAGTGTCTCCATCCTTTTGGAAGGTTCCCACATAGTCATAATTGTACTCAGCCGATTTCTTGTCGTTGTTGACGCCTGCTGTCTTATACAGCTTAATCGTCGGAAGGTTGCTTCCATTCGATGAATAGAACATATCCCGACCTACATAGAACGATGTGTTCCAAACAGCCTCATCGACAACCTTCAGTGTCAATGTCCAGTAGATATCATTGTCCGCAGAACTTGCGCCTTTGCCATCCACCGCCCAAAAGCGGTATACATAGGTTCCCGCAGTGTTTTCTGTCAATGAGATCGTTGTCAGATAGGCGTCGCCGTCAAAGTCCTGCGTCACTCCCCAGGTCTCACCATTGTCAGTGGATCTCTGGTACTGTGAACCCCAGAATATCCGATGGCATAGTGTCCGGAGTAAACTGTACACGCTTTGTCCTCAGCCCCAGTGTCTTCGCAAAAGCCAGAGCCATCGTCGTTTTCCCAACGCCCGGCACGTCCTCCATGAGCACGTTCCCTTCTGCCAGTATTGCCATTAAGATCTTGGCAATTACATCGTCTTTTCCTTTGATTACTTTTTTGATTTCCGTCTGGATCGTATTGATTACTTCTTTCATTATTCCTTACCTGTCTCGCTGTTTATCAATGAAACAAAAGCCAAACCTGCCTGCTGACTGGACATGACATTATCTCCGCCGGTCTCCGATGGATCCTTCGGAACGTCATGGGCGAAACTGCCGTCATCCATTCTGTATTCCATGAGTCCGTCCACCAGACTCCCTCCTGTTTTTATAAAGTTTTCGTCTTCGGCCGGGTCTTCCCCCACAGCGCACAGCGCCATGATGACCTGACTGGATGTCTCGGAACTATACCCTCCGTCATACAGATAAAGACCCGAGTCCTGCTGTTGCTTAGACAAATACGCCAAAGCCATATCCACAGCCTCTTCAACTCTACGGTTTTCGGACCTGTATGGTGCCAGTGCCTGCACCGCCATGGCTGTAATGTCTGTATCTTCTCCTGCTGAAGTGCTGAGGGCGAAACCCCCGTCGTTTCCCTGATACTGCAGGAGGTCATCTATGATGCTTTCTCTGGTATACAGGCTTCCTTTGGGAATTTCATAATCCCCGATGTCCAGAGTTTTCAGGGCGTAGATCAGTCCGTTGCTCCCCTGTGTTGACAAACTGTCCGTTTGGTTCCAGTTATATGTTCCCTCCGCGATCAGATCGATAGGGCGCCCCTTTGAATCAGTTCCGAAATTTCTCGGATCTCCGCCTGCCGCCAGTACGGTCATCGCGATGCGATGCCATTCTGTCGCCTTGACGCGGTCCAGTTTATCTCTGCCTTTGTAGCATTCCGTTACGTATTCTTCCAGCTCTTTCAGATATTCATCATAGTCGTACTCACGATCCGCCTGAGAAAGAAGTATGATCGTCCAATCGCTCCCCGAATCTCCTGCACGTAAATTATCGTCAGCAATGTCTTCCAGATAAGCGCAGACTCCTTCCAGCTGTTTCTCATAGTCGCTGCCTGACGATCTGCCGCAGGCGCACACTGTCAGAATCATGACCAATGCTGTTAAAACAACCGTAATGCCCTTGATCAATTGTCTTGTATGTATCATTAATCGTCTCCGTTCGTATCGGTGGGTTCAGCTGTAGGTTCCGTAGGCTTTGTCGGTTCCTCCGGGGTATCCGGTTTCTTCGGAATGACTTCGGTCTTTGTTTCACCGCATCGCTTACAGGTGTATACGATCTCACCTTCGTGCTCCGTCGTTGCCTCTGTTCTGCTGGTTTCCATAAAATCATGTCCCAGAGCTTTGATCGTTTCTGTGATTACTTCCCGGCAGCCCTTGACCTTACAATGGTTTTCCTTTACACCGTCTTCTGTACAGGTTGCTTCTTTTGCAATGATGATTTTGCCCATTGTATGGGACGGAGTATACTTGCCATTGATCCACTTGCCACAATAGCTGCTCAACAGGCCTTTGCCTGAGTGTGCGCCGAGATCCTTGCCATATGCAAGTGTGAATCTAAGAGTAAGAACGTCACCGTCCTCAAGATAGTATGATGACAGTCCGCGCCCAGGATAAAGTGACCCGTCAACGGTGTACATCCAGCCCGAACCTTCTGTATAGTCAAACTCCGCGATCCGGTTTTTATTGTGCTGACCGGTCATGTTCAGACCGTCATCCTTGATCTTCTCTTTTAAGGTGGATGGTATTTTGGCCCCATTGGCAATATAACCACCTGAAAGTCCTCTCAGGTAGAACCCCGTTTTGACCGACCCTGAATAATTAGGGGTAAATCCGTATTCTTCCATTGCGGCTATGACAGCAGCTGCTGCCGGTTCATCCTGCTTTATCTCATATTTAGCTCCCGTTGCGACCATGCCAAGTCCTATAGTCGTGGCATCCACATTTACCGTTACTGTACCGATCACATCTCCTTCGTTTGAGTATTCATATGTAACTGTGTATGCCTTGAATCTGGAGTTACCTTCATTATCCCAGGCGAGAACCGTAACCTTGTGTTTTTCTGTGTCCCCGATTCGTGGATTATCAAAATAAAGATCATACTCATACGTGTTCATCCCTGTCGGCGTTGTTTTGATCGTCTTGCCGTCAAAGGAGACCCTGATGGAATCATAGGTCAAATACTCGTCTCTATATGTTTTCGCTGAAACGGTAAAAATGAAGTTTCTGTTTTTGATGTTTTTGGTTCGCCCATCAAGATTTGTTTTAATGGTTGGCGGATGCTCGCCGATCTCCTGATTGTCCTCATCCGCCTTATCGGAGATATAGTCGATCTTATATGTGATCTGATAGACTATTTCGTTGTTTTTCTTAAGATATAGGGTGATGTAATTGGCTTGCATGGCAAGCTTTGTTTTGAAATTCTTGCCATCTGCCTTTAGCGTCCTGCCGTTAAGGGAGGTTTCATCGTTCCTGATTTTGACTTTAAGCGTTGTTTCTTTGTCAGGATTGATGATATACGCATAAAAACCAAAGGTATCTTCCTTTAGCTGCTTGACGGTTATGGTTTGGTTTCTCAGATCCGTTGCAATACTGGCCTCTTCATTGTCCCCGGGGAAAGGCGTTTCTTCTGCAGTTTCTCCGTCTCCTTCATCATCGCTGGCCTCATCATTTTCATTAAGACCATCAATGTCACCATCCTGATCCTTTTGATCTTCGCTGACTTCCGGCTCAGTGTATTCACTCTCATTGCCCTGGTTCTTCCCGTCTTTCTTCGCTTTGCCTTCCTGATCTCCTTTCTTGTCGCTGGTACTGTCCTTCCTGTCGCCGCTTTGTGCTTTGTCCTGCGGCGATGCGTCTTTGATCTCATCCGTCTCAATGCTGTCCGAATGGAAAGCAATCGGGTTGGCCGGCTGAACCATTTCCAATCCGCTGACAGATACAGCTCCAAACGCAGCTAACAAAGTCAATATGGCTATTATTAAAAGTGTTTTCTTGCTTTTCATACCGCAGCCTATCTTTTACCCAACAAAAAACCGCCGCCTCATCCCAGAAGGCAACAACTACCAAAAGGATTCGTCTACCGACTCAATTGTCCAAATACATCTGTATTAGCCTTTGCGAGCGCCTTCCCAGAATAATTCCCAGTGGCATTTTGCCCGCATCGTTCAATTATACGGTTGCTGAGACACAGTGCCGGGTTTTCACCGGCTTCCGTTGTATCCTTTTCTCGAATTATATTGTACCCTTGTCTGTTGATAACTGTCAACAGACAGATTCTTCTTACGGCTTTTGCATAGTAAAAAAGCCGGCATCCATTGGATACATGGATGCCGGCTGTCTACCAGCTATATTATTCCAATCCCGGGAATCCCTGCTGGCGCAAAGCCTCAAACAGTATGATATTCACGGAGTTGGACAGATTGAAGGAACGCAGTCTGGTGCTTTCACTCATCGGGATGCGAATCGAGCATCCGGGATGCTGACGTTCCTGTTCATCGATGAAATCCCGGGGAAGCCCCGCGGTCTCACGGCCGAACAGAATCATATCCCCGTCGCGAAATTCAGCGTCCGTATAGAGTCGCGCGCCTTTGGTCGTGGCCAGAAACATTCGGTACGGTTCTCCGGTCTGCGGACAGATCTCACCCTCGTATTCCGCCATAAAATCCGGCAAACTCTCGTGCACCCGCACGTCCACATACGGCCAGTAATCCAGCCCGGCGCGCTTGAGGCTTTTGTCATCTATCGAGAATCCCAGCGGTTTCACCAGATGCAAAACGCTTCCGGTTGCCGCGCAGCTTCGCGCTACATTGCCGGTGTTAGGCGGGATTTCCGGTTCCACCATCACAATGTGCATCGCCATGATCGCACCTTGCTTTCCCTACGCGTTGCGGCCGCAGCAGTGTTTATACTTCTTGCCTGATCCGCATGGACAAGGATCGTTTCTGCCGATCTTTGGAGATTCTCTTCTCACCGTCTTTGACTGCTTGTACTTCTTAGCAATCTCCACCATTTTCTCTTCGCCGAGGATGCTTTCCCACTGCTCGAGTCCGTAGAGATAATCGGCGTCGGCCTTGAGCATGTTATAGAACAAAGTCTCCGGAATGATCTCGACTTCCACCTGAGAGTTCTCATCGAAGTTCTGGAAATCATTCGGCGTCTTGATGCTCTCATTGATGCCGTCGAGGAAACCCATGAAAATCACGGGTCTTACTTCGTATTTAGCCGCCAGCTCACCGAGAGTGCCGGTCATTTTTTCTGCAGGGTGGTCCAGGATGTCGCTGTAGATCTTTGTTTCAGCGCCGCTGTATTCCTCCCAAAATTCTTGAAAAGTATCTTCTGTCTGATTCTCGATCAGGTCTTTCCACTGGTTATATAATTCGCTCATATGATCCTCCTGGCTATTTCCATAACATCACCCATAACGGCGCTTCCCGTAGGCAGCGGACCTGCTCCCGGTCCGTAGAACATGAGCTTGCCTACCAGATTGCCTTTGACGTATACCGCATTGAATTCTTTCAGGACGTTTGCCAGCGGGTGGTAGGTCCTGATGAACGTCGGCCTTACTTCATATGTTATCTCGCCGTCTTCCTGCACTGTCGCGTGGGCGATCAGCTTGATGACGCAGTCATTTGCTTTGGCTTCAGCTATTTTTTCTTTCGTGATTTCCGTGATTCCCGTTGTCGGGATATCCTTAGGATGCACGTACTTGTCAAACATGAGAGCCATAAGTATGCTCAGCTTATTGGCAGCGTCGATGCCTTCTACGTCCGCAGTCGGGTCAGCTTCGGCGAAGCCCTTTGCCTGCGCGTCTTTCAAGGCTGTCTCATAGTCCATATCCTCTTCGCTCATCATGTGAAGAATGTAGTTGGTCGTTCCATTCACAATGCCGAGGACTTCCGTGTATCTGTTGGCTCTGGCCGCACCGTCAAGCGCTGTGAGCACAGGGATGCCGCCTCCAACACTGGCCTCGAACTTGAACATCACGTTGTTTCTCTTCGCGGCCTCGGTCAGCTTCGGGTAGTTGGCAGCTACAGCAGCTTTATTCGCAGTAACCACGTGCTTGCCGCAGTCCATGGCGCGTTCCATAAATGTAGCCGCAGGTTCTACTCCGCCCAGAAGCTCGATCACGATATCGATTTCCGGATCCTGGAATATATCCTCCGGATCTGATACGAATTGATCTTTCGAAACAGTGATATCGCGTTCCCTGTCAATATCCTTCTCCAGAATCTTAACGATATCTACTTTAGCGCCAACGCTTTTCTCAATAATGTCCTTGTTCATTTCCAGGGACTTATATGTACCCGTCCCGATATTGCCAAGGCCAAGAAGTCCTATCTTGATTTCCTTCATATGATTACCTCTCTGATCGTTATGATTACAACACGCTAATATTATAGAAGATTGGGCGAAATAAAACAATCTGTGTTTTCTGCGCTATATCGTCCCTAAAGCCATCCCCGCCATCGCCACGATAAAGGCGACGATCCAGGCAATGCAGCACTGCCCTATCACTATGATGAGCGCCCACTTACCTCCCAATTCTCTGTTTACCGAAGCGATTGCTGCCACGCACGGAGTGTAGAGCAGGCAAAATACCAGCAGCGACATCGCGGCCACCGGTGTGATCGCCGCCTGGAATCCGCTGACCGATCCAAAGAGCACCGACAGGGTCGACACTACGCTTTCCTTTGCCATGAATCCCGTCACAAGCGCTGTGGATATTCTCCAGTCTCCGAAGCCCATCGGCGCGAATACCGGAGCGATGCATCCGGCGATCACAGCAAGTATACTGTCCTGGGAGTCGGTAACGTGATTGAAATGCAGATCGAATGTCTGCAAAAGCCATATCACCAGTGTGGCGATAAATATTACCGTAAAAGCCCTTTGCAGGAAGTCTCTGGCTTTATCCCAGAGAAGCCTGCCGACATTGCCGGGTCCCGGCATCCTGTAATTAGGAAGCTCCATGACAAACGGTACGGCTTCGCCCCTGAAAAGGGTCTTCTTCAATATGAGGGCGGTAAGCACGCCCACCAGTATGCCTGTGAAATACAACCCCACCATGATGAGCCCGCCGTGATCGGGGAAGAATGCCGCCGTGAAAAACGCGTATATCGGAAGCTTCGCCGAGCAGCTCATGAACGGCGTCATGATAATCGTGAGTTTTCTGTCTCTCTCCGAAGGCAGCGTCCTGCTGGCCATGATGCTCGGTACCGAGCAGCCGAATCCTATGAGCATCGGAACAATGCTCCTGCCGGAAAGTCCGATCTTCCTGAGGAGCTTATCCATGACAAAAGCTACTCTTGCCATATACCCGCTATCTTCCAGAAGGGAGAGGAAGAAAAACAGCGTCACGATGAAAGGAAGGAAACTTATCACTGTTCCCACGCCTGTAAATATACCGTCTATGATCAAAGACCGGACAACTTCATTTACACCGGCCGACGTCATCAGCTCATTCACTTCTTCAGACAAGGCTCCGATGCCTGCGTCAAGCAGGTCCGCAAGCACCTTGCCAATCACATTGAAGGTCAGCCAGAATACCACAGCCATAATCAGCACAAACGCCGGAATGGCCGTGTACTTGCCGGTAAGTATTTCATCCATCCTGCTGCTTCTCAGGTGTTCTTTGCTTTCCTTTGGTTTTACAACAGCAGCTTTGCAAACGCGTTCTATGAAGCTGAATCTCATCTCTGCCATGGCTGCGGATCTGTCCAGACCTCGCTCGTCCTCCATCTGACAGATCAGATGTTCGATGGCTTCCTGCTCATTCTTGCTGAGCCCGAGCCTTTGCATGACGATATCATCACCCTCGGCGAGTTTGGCAGCGGCAAATCTGACCGGTATGCCGGCAGCTTCCGCGTGGTCCTCTATCAGATGCATGATCCCGTGCAGGCATCTGTGGACCGCACCGCCATGATCGTCAGCGCCGCAGAAATCCTGTCTGCCGGGGCGCTCCTGGAATTTGGCAACATGTATGGCGTGGTTGATCAGCTCATCAATACCTTCGTTTTTTGACGCGGATATTGGCACCACCGGGATGCCCAGCATCTGCTCCATCTCGTTTACCAGTATGGATCCGCCGTTATTGTTGACCTCGTCCATCATGTTCAGCGCCAGGACCATCGGTTTATTCAGTTCCATCAGCTGCATCGTCAGATAGAGATTTCTCTCGATATTTGTCGCATCGACGATATTGATGATGCCCTTCGGGTCATTATCCAGAATGAACTGTCTGGAAACGATTTCTTCACTGGTGTACGGGGACATGGAATAGATGCCCGGAAGGTCTGTGACCAGCGTGTTTTTATGGCCTTTGATCACGCCGTCCTTTCTGTCTACCGTTACCCCCGGAAAGTTTCCCACATGCTGATTGGATCCCGTCAGCTGATTGAACAGCGTGGTCTTGCCGCAGTTCTGATTGCCTGCCAGGGCGAAAGTCAGTGTTTCTCCTTCCGGCAGAGGGTCCTCGTCAGCCTTTACGTGATAGCGTCCGCCCTCGCCAAGACCCGGGTGGTCAATCTCGTTGCTCGTTTTGGCGTTTTTGGGCTGCGGCATATCCGCGTCACGAGCATCTCGTATCTCTATTTTCTTTGCGTCTTCCAGCCGCAGTGTCAGCTCGTACCCGTGGATCCTGAGCTCCATGGGATCTCCCATAGGCGCATATTTTACAAGCGTTACATCTGCGTCGGGAATCAGTCCCATATCAAGAAAGTGCTGTCTGAGAGCGCCTTCGCCCCCTACAGACACCACTGTCGCTGTCTTTCCAATTTCCAGTTGATCAAGTCTTGTTTTATCAGTCATCGTGCTTTTCGGTTTCCGGTTCTTTCACTGTTTTGTCTTCTGTATCTCCGCTTATATTCCCCATAAATACTCCCATGATGGCTCCCATATCCACGTCATCCGGATCCATATCGAACTTGCTTCTTCTCCACTTGTCGGGATAATCCACCGGAGTTCTCTTGCTGAACGGCACACTGGTGTCCTCGAACAATTTGTTGCAGAGCACGCCCAGTATGATGACCCACGAAAGCAGCAGGAACCAGATCATGATGGCCACTACCGATGAAAGCGCTCCGTACATCAGGTCATAATGCACCAGCGTGCTGGTATAGAACGAGTAGAACCAGCTGACGATAACCATGCCAAAAGCGGCGAATATCGTTCCCGGGAGCACTCGTTTGATGCTCTTCTTTTTCGTTGGGATGATGTAGTAATTGACGCCTATAACCAGAAAATACAGTACGAATCCAAGAGGCCATCTGAGATACAGCCAGATGTTGTCCACGTAGTTGGCTGCCTCCAGATTCAAAAGGTTCAGTATACCGATGAGAATGACCTTGCCGTACAGCAGTATGACGATGGCCACAACCAGCGTGATCAGCGTCAGCATCATCGTAAGTATCGCCCGCGCGCGCTCCAGGAAGTAATTCTTGCCGGTGTTGTCGCCTTCGGTGAATGTGTAATTGGCGATCCTGGCTATGGCAAAGGATGCTCGCGACCCCGCCCACAAAGCGATGATCACGAATACGATGTTCCCGTAACCGATGTAGCTGAACTCAAAAATCGTACTCAAAAGCCCCGACATGCGGTCCCCGGTATATTCCTCGATGAGGTTCATGGCGGACTGCATGCTGATATCAAACAGGCCCAGAAACTGGATCATGAGCAGTATGATGGGAACGATCGACATAAGCAGATAAAATGAGATCTGCGCCGCAAACCCCTGATAATAAGGGTCCTGCAGCTGCCTGAGTCCCATGATGAACATTCTTTTGAAGCGCCCAAATAAATCTGACAAACTACTTCCCTTCCCTCTCGGTCAGTTTCTCACGCAATACGTTAAGAGCATTTGCCCGGTGGCTGATGCTGTTCTTTATCTCTGAGCTGAGTTCTCCAAACGTCTTATCATATCCGACGGGTATGAACAGCGGGTCATATCCGAATCCCGCTTCACCTCGCTCCTCGAGGACCAGATGACCTTCGACTTCTCCTCTGGCAACGATAGTTTCCCCGTCCGGGTATACCATGGTGATTACCGATACGAACCTGGCTGTACGCTGTTCATAAGGAACGTCCGCGATCAATCTGATGAGCTTGGCGTTATTGCTGTCATCAGGGCTATCCGTATCACCGGCCTTTTCTGCTTCCGTCGGCCATATCCCCGGAAACGCCGCGAATCTGGCGGAATAAATGCCCGGTGCCCCCTCGATGCAGTCTACCACCAGACCGGAATCGTCAGCGATGGTAATCTCACCGCACAGCTTCATGATGCCGTAAGCCTTCTTGTATGAATTCTCCTCGAAGCTGTCGCCGTCCTCCGGAATCTCGACGGCGGGTACGCCCGCCTCGTCTCTGGAGATGATTTCCATGCCGAAGTCTCTGGTGATGGCTTCAATTTCTATGATTTTGTGTTTGTTGCGCGTTGCAGCGATTATCTTCTTCATAACGTCTTATTGTACCATAACGCGGCTGGACTTTCCAACTCTTATACTGTAAAATAGCCCTGTCGGGCCCGGCAGAGGGGTCCCGAAGGAGGATACAGATCATGAAAATAGTCATACTTGACGGACACACGATCAATCCCGGCGATCTCAGCTGGGATGTACTGAAGCAATACTGCGATGAGCTGACGGTCTATGAAAAGACCGATCCGGAAGACATCTTATCGCGCATAGGTGACTGCGAAATCGTCATGACCAGTAAGTGCGGCATGACCCGGGAAATACTGTCACAGGCACCTAACCTCAGATACATCGGCGAAACCGCCACGGGATATAACAACATAGATATTGAAGCTGCCAGAGAACTGGGCATTGCTGTCGCGAACATTCCCGCGTACTCTACCGATGCGGTGGCGCAGCACGCCATCGCGCTGATGCTGGAGATCTCCAACAATGTGGGTCTCCACAACGCGGGCATCCAGGCCGGCAAATGGGCCGCCAGCGAGTACTTCTGCTACTGGGATAAACCCATCTGCCTTTTGGCAGGCAAAAGCCTCGGCATTATCGGTTACGGCGCTATCGGCAAACGCGTTGCCGAGATCGCGGGCGCGCTGGGCATGACCATTCATGTGTACAGTCAGGATAAGGAAGCGGCGATGAAGTCGGACTTCCTGACCCTCCACTGCCCTCTCACAACGGAAAACGCCGGGTTTATCAACGAAGATTTCATCAACGGGATGAAACCCGGCGCCGTGCTGATCAACACCGCCAGAGGCGGGCTTTTGAACGAAGAAGATGTGGCGCAGGCACTGAAGGACGGACGCCTGTCAGCGGCCGGTCTGGACGTGCTGACGACGGAACCTCCGGCTGCGGATTGCCCGCTGATCGGACTGGATAACTGCATCCTGACGCCTCACATCGCCTGGGCGCCTAAGGAAATGCGCATCACCGTTATTGATGTACTGGCGAAAAATCTCGCCGCGTGGCTGAACAATGAAACACTCAACCGAGTCGACTTATAACAAAATCATCATCATGACTGACATGATACTGACCAGGACCGTGTATCTCATATACCCGGCCCTTCTCATTTATCTTGCCATCAAAAGAGAGCCTGAAATTCTGCAGGCTCTTCTCGTTCCGGGTATTTCCTTTATACTCGTCAGTGCGTTCCGCTACATTCTCAACGCGCCCCGTCCCTATGAAGTCACGGGCCGGGAGCCGATCATAAAGCGCAAAGGCACCGGCAAGTCTTTTCCCAGCAGGCACACGTTTTCCACTTTTGTCATCGCCGTAACGGTCTTTTATTTCTGGCCGGTCTGGGGCATCCTGACCGGGATCGCCGGAGCTTTGCTTGCTACTGCCAGAGTGCTGGGCGGCGTACATTTCTTAAGAGACGTGATCGCCGGAGCCGCTATCGGTATCGGCTGCGGCATCATCGGGTTCTACGTGATCTGATCACTCTTCGCTCTTGAATCTGAAGCAAAGGCCGCAAATGTCAGGATCCGGGATCCTCTTATTGCGGGTGGCACAGTAAGCGAGACATTTTTTCTTATCGATGCCTTTGCCGGAAATCGCCGCTGCCGGGCATGCAGCGATCATATCCTCGCCGCAGGCAACGTCAGCCAGATCCTCATAGCAAAAGGCTGCTTTGATTTTTCTTACCTCTTCATCCAGTTCTTCCATCGTCATTTCAGGACATTCATCAGCGTACAGGCCGTCGGTTATGGTGGTTCCTATGCTGGCGATGAATCCATCCTTCGTATGGAAGGATCCGGCAGGTCCGATGCTGCCTATGCCGGCCATGTAGGCCACGATCTTACTGGACCAGGCGGGCATGTGCATGTCCATGTTCCAGTCGCTTGATACTCCCGTGATGGATGAAAGTCTGCCCATTTTGGACAGTGATTCTTTGATGGATTTGTTGATGAACTGAGCCAGCATCGCGGACTGGTAATAGGCCTTCTCCCATCTCTGTGCGTCAGGGCCGTTTGCCTTCAGGTCGGCCTCGACATCTTCCAGTACGGGTACATAGTGGACGATGATGGTGTGTCCCGGATTGTAGATTGCCTTCGGATGCTCCGTGATGTCTTCCATATAAAGCCTGTCAAACAGCGGATGGAATATATTCACATACTCTATAACGGGCTCGCCGAAGCGCACCGATACTTCAGGCCTTTGCTGGTACTGCTCTACCGTTTCTCTCACATTTCTTTCTATGAATTTTTTTGGATCTCTTGCCATTGTTTCACCTCGAATCTTTTACCAGGATCCTCCACCGCCGCCGCCAAAGCCGCCGCCGGAGAAGCCGCCTCCGCCGCCTCCGACACTGCTGCCGATATCGCCGGCGATGTCTGCGCCGATAGCCTTATAGTAATCTCCAACCGTGGAACTGATTCCGCTGGTGGAAGTCATGAACATGTATCGTGGGAAGAAGATATCGTAATATCCGCCATCACTCTCATACCAGGAAGGCTGCGGTATCTTGAAATCCGCGAATTTATCCGCCCACTTATTGGACATTCCGAATACGAATGCATACGGC
Source organism: Bacillota bacterium (assembly GCA_030530285.1). GTDB lineage: Bacteria > Bacillota > Clostridia > Peptostreptococcales > Anaerovoracaceae > Lentihominibacter. Next base: position 28,947 of record JAUMVD010000022.1, read on the forward strand.
ATGATATTGAAATAATATTCCGGGTCTTCTTCTGCCAGGGTCTTTAGCCTGTCATACTCGGCAGTCTTGATGAAATCCTTGAAGCCCATCACTCTGCCGTATATATCGTTGTTTGCTCTCTGTCTTACGAACATGGTGGCGATGATCGCGGCGACGATGGTCACGATGAACACCAGCGCCATGAGCGTGACATACCTGGAAATAATGAAGGCATGGATCAAGATGAAACAGATGAGCACTATGGCGTTGATCACAAACTTCACCGGTTTCTTCCTGCCGCCGAATGAATCCGCCTTTCGCACCAGCATGTGGGCCAGCGTTCCTGTAATCAGTCCTGTGATCACGGTCAGTACCATGATCCAGAAACCGCCGAATCCGTAGTATGCCGCAAAGCCTCCCGCCAGGATCGGAATCAGGTAGCAGATGACCGTGCCGACAGCTCTGCCTGCCTTTGATTTGCCTGTAAATGCCGGCGTTTTGCTGAAGGAATCTTTCACATCGCTGTTGATCCCCGCCAGCACTTCGCCCAGACCATCCGGCAGGTGCTTCAAATCGACCTCGTCCCGTCCCGCAAACAAAGCCCTGAATATGGCCTTTGCATGAGACTTCTCGCTTTTGTCGATTTGCGCGGTCTTGATCACTTTGAATTTTTTCTTTTCTTCGCCGACGACCTTCAGGTACCCCTTGTTGGCGAAGTACATGAACATGGCCGCCACGTCTTTGCTCTCGATTTTATCGTTGGCGATGTAGTCCACCTGCAGCGGATCCATGCCATCCGGAGGATAGAATTCCACGGGTTTCACGACGCCTTTGTCACGTCCGACCGCGCCCCAAAGCCCCAGCATCAGAGCAGCCAGCGCGCCCAGTATGCCGTAAGCGCCCGGAAGCGTCGTTGACCGGTCCAGAGGATTTTCCCAGTAGCCTTCCGGAAGGTCCGCTCTAATGGTCAGGCCGACGCCCTGCGGAACCGTATCTCTGGAAACGGCCGTGAGGCTTTTGCCATCCTCGGAAACCAGGAAGTATCCTTCGTCAGCCGCATCCTTGTATCTGCCGGAGAACACCTCGATGTCGTCGATTTTCTTAGGGAAGGTGATTGTCGCTTTAGCGTTTTCTATCTCCGTGCCCCAGCCTGTCGGGATGAGATCGATGGCCAGCATGTCTTTCGCATCATCGCTGTCTTTGTAGCCGACGATATCGTAGGAGATCCTGTAAGTCTGTCTCCCGTCTACGTAGTAGTCGCCGGAGCCGATCTTGATGACCAGACTGCTGTTCTCGGTGTAGGTTTCGTACTCGTATCCCTGCACCCTCACATGCTTGATGGCGTAGAGATTCCCGCCTTCCGGGATATATCTGTAGATACCATGACGCGCTTCATAGAAGTCGACATTGATCTCTTCACTCACGTGAAAGACATGGTCCGCGTCGGTGGTGATATCCACATTGAATTCATCTGTCGTATATCCGCCGCTGTCTGCAAATACCGCTGCCGGCATGAACACGGTCAGGAGCATTACTGCTGCGATTGCGGCTATGATCTTGATTCTTTTCATTGCTTTTTACCTGTTTCTCTAACCATATCCCAATTTTAACTCCCAATTCTAATGATATAGCAATTTCGCGCATCCGTCCAATCATTTTGGCAAAACAAAAGCAGGACCCGCGGCCCTGCTTCATTGTGTTGGTTCGCTACGGGATATACCTGTTTGGTATATCTGATTGGTTTGCCTGTCAGGCTTACCTGTCTGGCTTGCCTGTCTGGCTTACTGCTCTGAAAACTTGTCCTTAGGAACGCCGCAGATCGGGCACTTGAATCCAGCCGGAACATCTTCCCATGCAGTACCAGGTTCGATACCTTCATCAGGCAGTCCTTCTTCTTCCTTGTATTCCCATCCACAAATATCACATGCGTAAATCTTGAATTCCTTATCCATTGTCGCCCTCCTTGGTTTTTTTGTTTTTCATATTGTAACATATCTGAACTGTTTCGCAAATATTTTCAAGTGCTTTTCAAGCGCTTTTCAGGTGCCTTATTGGTTGGACAGCGGGCAGGAAATGTCGCGTGTGTCTTCGCCGCAGGCAACGCACATTGATTCCGTATAGCATAATTCCAAAGGCTCAATCATTAGATGACACGCACATCTATATAATTAATTAGACATTAGTCAATCACTTCATATATAATGATAGTAATTAGACGAGGGGTAGAAAACAACGTATAGAATAGGTAAACACAAGTGAAAGGGTGATGGAACGCTATGAAGTACAAACGCAAAATCACTGTAGCCATCGTTATGGCGGCACTTATGGTTTTTTCTCTGATTCCGGGCTGCGCGTTTGCGGACGAAGGGAACATGACTCACGATGGTCTCACCTTTAAGGTGATGGACGAAAACGGTCTTCCTTATGCGGTAGTCACCGGATACGAAAGCATTCCCGAGGATGGAGTTGTAGAGATTCCTGCCTCGCTTGAATGGAATGGCAACCCGGTTCCTGTTACCACTATCGGGGAAAGTGCTTTTGTCGATGCCGAAGCGCTCACATCCGTGAAGATCCCTGATACGATAACAGAGATCCGCAACCGGGCATTCATGTCTACAGGTCTGAAAGAAATAGAGATCCCTGCATCGGTCGTGACGATCGGCGCTTATAAGCCCTTTGGATTCCGCGAAACAATCAAGGACCCGGAATCATTCTTCCCTGTAATCGAATTTATTCCGGTTGAAGGCTTTGTGATTCACGGCGTCACCGGCTCTGCTGCGCAGACTTACGCGACGGAAAACAACATCAGCTTTGCTCCCGTAATATTTGATATCAGCCGCGCCTTCCAGGGTGTGGAGCTCGATGCTCAGATCTATACAGGAAAAGCGCTGCAGCCGGTTCCGGCCATTAGTCCTGACAGCGACATCGTTGAAGGGCGCGACTACACGATCGAATATCAGAATAACGTGGCCGTTGGAACAGCCTGCATGACGATAACAGGAATGGGCAACTACGCGGGGACTATTGATCTGCCTTTTGCGATCAACCCTAAAAGCACATCAATCAAAAAGCTTTCGAGAGGTAAAACCACGCTTACCGTTAAGTGGTATAAAAAGACCCTCAAAATGAACCAATCCAGAATAACCGGTTATGAGGTTGAGCTCTCCAGAACGCCTTCATTTGATCAGGAGGACCTGCGCCATTTCAAAGTGAAGGGTC
>JAUMVD010000023.1 GCA_030530285.1 Bacillota bacterium
CAGGTAGTGTCGGAGTATTTCTCAGAGTGTAACATATGTCTTGACAATTAAGAAAATTGCAGGAAATCCCTTGAAAATAGTTCTTTACAAGTTGTTGCAAGTATAGTATCATAATTGGGTACGAGCCGCTCGAAACGGGTCATTCAAAGGAAGCATGAAGCGTTCCTACCCCATTAGGCGAGACTGGTTAGAGGAGGAATAAATTAATGTACGCAATTATCGAAACAGGCGGAAAACAGTACAGAGTACAGAACGGCGATCAGGTCAGAGTTGAGAAGCTCAACGTAGAAGACGGCGCTGCAGTAGTATTCGATAAGGTCCTGGCAGCAGGTGAAGGAAGCGACATCAAGGTCGGAACTCCTTATCTCGAAGGACTGACTGTTGAAGGCAAAGCAGTTGAATCAGGCAAGGGTCAGAAGGTTGTTATCTTCAAGTACAAGGCCAAGAAGGATTACAGAAAGAAGCAGGGACACAGACAGCCGTACACTCTGGTAGAGATTACAGCTATCGGTGACGAGAAAGCTCCTGTTAAGGAAGAAGCTCCTGCTAAGGAAGAAGCTCCTGTAGAAGCAGTTGAAGAAGCTGCTGAGGAAGCGAAGCCTGAAAAGTCACTGAAGTCAATGAAGAAGGCTGAACTCATCGAGTTTGCGAAAGAGCACGACATCGAGATCGATGAGAAGGCAACAAACGCAGCAATGATCGAAGCTATCGAAGCTGCACTGAAGTAATTTTAGAAATTAGAGTTTAGATTTAGATAAAGGAGGCATACCATGGCAAGTAAGAAAGGTGTAGGTAGCTCGAAGAACGGTCGTGATTCCGAGTCCAAACGTTTAGGCGTAAAGACCGGTGATGGTCAGTTCGTTAGCGCCGGCAGCATTCTGGTCAGACAGAGAGGAACCAAGTTCCACCCTGGCAACAATGTTGGCAAAGGCGGAGATGATACATTATTTGCTAAGGTCGATGGAGCTGTAAAGTTCGAAAGATTTGACAAGAAGAGAAAGCAAGTAAGCGTATATCCGAAAGAAGCGTAAGTTTTTTCGAGCCCCTGATATTCATTAGGGGCTCATATTTTTTGTGAGTAACTATGGCAAATATGTTTGTAGACAGAGCGAAGATCACGATCAGGTCCGGCAAGGGCGGCAACGGAGCGGTTACCTTCAGAAGGGAACCGTTTGTTCCGGAAGGCGGTCCTGACGGAGGTGACGGCGGCAAAGGCGGAGACGTGATCTTCGTTGCCGATGAAAACCTCAGGACACTGATGGATTTTCGGTATAAACGGAAATACGAAGCCGAAAACGGCCAGGATGGGATGAAAAAAAAGAGATTCGGCAAGAACGGAGAGAATCTCATCATCAAAGTCCCTGTCGGCACGATGGTCATCGATGAGAAGTCCGGCAAAGTCATGAAGGATATGACTGAGCACGGGCAGTCTTTTGTTGCGGCCAAAGGCGGCAGAGGCGGCAAGGGCAATGCCAAATTCGCCACTCCGACCAGGCAGGCGCCGAACTTCGCTGAGGCGGGTGGCTTCGCTAAGGAACGCGACGTGATCCTTGAGATGAAGCTGATCGCAGATGTTGGTCTGGTGGGATTTCCCAATGTGGGCAAATCCTCACTGCTGACCGCCAGCACCAGCGCCAGGCCGAAGGTGGCAAATTACCATTTCACCACCATCAACCCGAATCTGGGAGTGGTCAACTATTATGATAAGAGCTTCGTGATGGCTGACGTAGCCGGCATCATCGAGGGGGCCCACGAAGGAGCAGGTCTGGGTCATTACTTCCTCAAACATATCGAACGAACCAAGGTGCTGATTCACGTGGTGGATGTTTCCGGCAGCGAGGGCAGAGATCCGAAGGAAGATTTCGACAAGATCAATTCGGAGCTCTTTGCATACAACGAGAAGCTGATGAATAAGCCGCAGATCGTTGCCGCCAACAAGATCGATATCCTGGGATGCGGACCGGATCCCGAGGATCTGGAAATCTGTGACGAGTACATAGAATTCAAGGAGTACGTAGAAGCCAAAGGCTATAAGGTCTTTCCTATGTCAGCGCCTGCAGGACAAGGCGTCCCGGAAATCATAGCAGAAGCGGCAAGGCTTCTGGATGAAACCACAGACGATGACTTCGAAGAATACTATGAGTACTTTGATTTCGATCTGGATGATGAGGATCCGGACTACAAAAAAGTATTCGTGGATTTCGACGGAGAAAACTATATCATATACGGGAAACAACTGGAGAAAATATTCAATTCCACCAACTTTTATGATCACGGCTCCAGAAGATATCTGTTCAGATATATCGAGGAGAGCGGCGCCTACGACATGCTGAGAGAGATCGGCATGGAAGAAGGCGATACCATCAAGCTGTTCGATATGGAATTCGAGTATTATGATGAAGATTACGATTATTTCGAAGAATAAGAAACTGATATCATGGCACATCCGACCCGAGAAGAATGTTTAAAATATCTTGATGCATACGGCACGCCTGCAAAGGTCATAGGTCACTGCAAAGCGGTGGCCGCGGTAGCGGCGAAACTGGGTGAGGCGCTGAACCAAAGCGGCGGCACAAAGGCCGCGGCCGTAAGCCATACAGAAATCGAAAAAGTCCAACGAAACGGTGACGGCGGCAGGTTTTTCTATAGAAGCGTAACCGCGGAGGGACCGGAGCTGCCGTATCGTCCTTTTGACATGGATATGGTATGGGCTGCGGGGCTTTTGCATGATATGGCGAGAGTCGAGGAATGCCACTGGGATGTGGCGGCCGACTTTTGCGAGGAACGCGGTTACTATGACGTAGCGAAGATCATCAGAGCCCATATGCAGTTTGAGTTTACCTGCGATGCGCAGCACCTGTCGGAAATCGATTTGGTCTGTCTGGGAGACAGGTTGACCATGGAGGACAGATACGTGGGTCTGGACCGGCGCATGGAATACGTCATACAAAAGGCCGAACGGAACGGTCATCCGGAAGCCAGGCCGATCATACTGGAGAAAAAAATACACACGAGAAAACTTCTGGATGAGATAGAGAAGCGGACAGGGTCCATTGATGCATTGATGGAGAACCTCGATTATGATCGATAGAGAACTTGACAGTATACTAAAGAGAGTAGAAAAACCGGCAAGATACATTGGCGGTGAAGTGAATATGATACGAAAGGATCCTGACAGCGTCAATGTCAGGATCGGTTTCGCGTTTCCGGATACCTATGAGATCGGCATGTCATATATGGGTCTGCAGATCCTCTATGACATCCTGAACAGGGATCCGCAGATTTACTGCGAGAGAGTCTTTGCTCCGGCAAAGGACATGGAAGGCCTGATGCGGGAAAACGGCAGGAAATTATTCACACTGGAGACCTTTACTCCGGTGGATGAGCTGGATTTCTTCGCCTTTACGCTGCAGTACGAGATGTCATACACGAACATTCTGAACATGCTGGATCTGGGAGGAATTCCGGTCAGAAGACAGGACAGGATCAAGCTGGCATCGGAGACCGGAGCGGTGTACCCGCTGATTATCGGCGGCGGTCCCTGCGCGTATAATCCGGAGCCTTTGGCGGATTTTTTTGATGCCTTCCTGATCGGCGACGGAGAAGAACTGCTGGCGGATGTCTGCAGGGCAAAGATCGATTGCGATGACCGCGATCAATTTCTCGAAACCATATCCCGGATAGACGGCGTCTATGTTCCTGAATTTTACGACGTTTCCTACAGGGAGGATCAGACGATCGAGGGATATGCCGCCAATAACGCAAAAGCCCCGGAGAAAGTGAATCGGGCCGTTTTGAGAGATATTGAGCAGGCGGCGTTTCCGGTGAACAATCTGGTGCCGTTCATCGATACGGTACATGACCGGGCTGTAGTGGAAACCTTCAGAGGCTGCACCAGAGGATGCAGATTCTGTCAGGCGGGCATGATTTACCGGCCAGTGCGCGAGAGAAAACCGGAAACCATCATCGATCTGGCGCAGAAGCAGATTCAGAATACGGGACACGATGAGCTGTCGCTGCTGTCGCTTTCCACCAGTGATTATTCACAGTTTGAGCCGATGGCAACGCACCTCATGGGGATCTGCAAAAAACAAAATGTGGCTTTGTCGCTTCCGTCATTGAGACTGGACTCGTTTTCCTTTAACGTGCTCAATGAAATACAGGGTTACCGGAAATCCGGCCTCACCTTCGCGCCGGAAGCCGGCACGCAAAGGCTGCGGGATGTCATCAACAAAAACATAACGGAAGACGATATCTACAGCGCGGTCCGACAGGCCATCGAACTCGGCTGGGAGCACATCAAACTGTATTTCATGATCGGGCTGCCGACAGAAACATATGAGGATCTGGACGGTATCGCGGAGATCGCCAGGAGACTGATCGACATCAATTACGAGATCCGGGGGCGCAAAGGCGGCAGATTCAGAATCACTGTAAGCGTATCCAATTTCGTTCCTAAACCGCATACACCGTTCCAGTGGATTCCGCAGAACACACCGGAAGAATTTATAGAAAAGCATAATTATCTCTCCGGGAAGCTGAGGATCAAGGGCGTTACCTTCAACTATCATGAGACGTTCACCAGCAGTCTGGAAGCTGCCCTGGCCAGAGGCGACAGGCGGATGAGCAGGGTCATCGAAGAAGCCTGGAAGTCCGGCTGTTCCTTCGATGCGTGGACGGAGTATTTCGATGCGGACAAGTGGAGCGAAGCCTTCCAAAAGTCGGCCGCAGAGTTCGTGTTTGCGGATGGCAAGTCCATGGAGCACTTCTATAATTACAGAAACAGAAATGAAGACGAGATCCTGCCGTGGGATATCATCGATCCGTTCGTCACGAAGGAATTCCTGCTTGAGGAATCTCATAAGGCGCTGGAAGAGAAGACGACCCATGACTGCAGAGAAGGCTGCGTCGGGTGCGGAATGAATCAACACACAGAATGTTTTGTCAACATGGTGAACAGATGAAATATATCATAGAATTCAGTAAAACAGGAACCATATGCTACACATCCCATTTGGATATCATGAAAGTGTTCAAACGCGCCTTCAAAAAATCCGGGATCGAAATTGCCTATTCGCAGGGATTCAACCCTCATCCCAAGATGGGATTTGGCCAGCCGCTTTCCCTTGGGTATTGGGGGCTGGAAGAGTACGTGGAATTTGAAACTGCCGCATCAGAAATCGCGGACGAGAACATGCCTCCGGAGGATATGCTGAAGGCGGTTGCCGGCGTCATGCCGGAAGGGCTCAGGCTGAACAGGATCATCCCGGCGCCATGGCTCAGGAAGACCCTGGCTGCCGAGAACGTGGCTGCCGAGTACATCATCGAGATCCCGCAGGTAGAGATGGATCAGACCGGTGAGGAACTCAGGGACGCTTACATGAGTCAGGAGCAGATTCTGGTTCTCAAAAAACAAAAGAAAAAGCCTGAACCCGTACAGATTGACATCAAGAATAAAATAAGAACGATCGATATCAGGCGCTCCGAGGAGGGCATATATATCCATTGCATCCTCGACTCGGGCAGTGAATCGAACCTCAGTCCGGAGCTTTTGATCCAGTCATTCACATCGTATTTTCATCTGGATATTCCGCGATATGATATGAACGTGGCGAGAAAACGGCTTTTCTTTAAGGAAGATACAGAGAAAGCCATTCGAGCTGATTCCGCTCATGAGGCTATATCGTGATGTTGTCTTTCAATTTATCAAACGTCTTGTCTCCGATACCGGAGACATTTTTTATATCTTCGATGGATTGAAATCTGCCGTTGGAAGTCCGGTAATCGATGATCTTCTGAGCGGTAGCAGGCCCGACGCCGTTTAGCTCCTGCAGCTGTGTGGAATCAGCCGTGTTGATGTTGATCTTGCCATCGGTTCCCGCGGCGGCAGAAGGGACATATCCGGCAGCGCCGACGGTATCCTGCGCGGCTCCGGCTTCACCTTCAGGTAGCTTTTCGGGGATATAGATCTTCTGGCCGTCTTCCAGAAACTCGGCCCGGTTGACGGACGAAATATCTGCTTCCTCCGTCAGACCGCCGGCAGCGGTTATGGCATCTTCCACACGGCTTCCCTGCGGCAGCTCCGCCAGCATAGGGGATTGTACCGCGCCGCCGATATCGACAAAGATCGTGCCGGATACCGTTTCCTCGGAAGCAGCCTCCGGTTCTAAAGGGATCGAGTCTTTCTCCGATCCCGCGCCGCCCTTTATCGCAAAGGCCGCCAGCATAACCGGTATGACAGCGGCTGCCAGGACCAGCTTCCTGATCTGATCTTTACTGAGTTTCTTCATGTTAAGATGTTTGAACCAATTCATCTCTTTCACCTCCAATACCTGTAAAAATTTTACAGACAATGGAAATATATGTCAACATATTTCGGTTAAAATGTGAAGGAATTTATGGTAGAATAAAAAAGTATATTAGAACGTGACTTAAGGATTGAGGTTATGAAGATTAATACTTTTTTGATGGACAAGAAAAAGGCGGCAATAATAATCATGGCATTAGTGGTCATGATTGTTATTGCTTTTATTTTTATCATTCCGAGGTCATCATCAGAGGACGACATCGAATATGAAGATTATAAAGTCGATACCGTTCATATGAAACAGACGCTTACCGCGGCAGGCAAACTGACTACCGGCAAGGTCAACACGCTGGATTTCCCGAAGGGCAAGTCGGTCAAGGTAAAGGCTGTAGACAAGAACGAGGCAGTGAGAAAGGGACAGCCCCTGATTTACTATACGGACGGGACGTACACCGCCGCGCCTGATGCCGGGATCATCACAGGCATAGGCTCCGATTACGTCAGATTCAGCAGCAGCAACACGCTGTATCTTAAGGTCACGATACCGGAAAATGAAATTAATCACGTGACGAAGGGGGATGAGGCGGAAATCGTCGTAAACGCCAGGCCGCATTCCCAATACAGCGGGGAGATCATAGAGAAGACGGATATATCCAACACGCTGCTATCCGAAAAACAGGAAGCCGCAAACGAGGACGACGAAGCCGATGACGAAAACAGCGATGCCGATGAAGGGGCGGACGAAGAGGGTGACGACACCGAAGAAGATGATGAGGATGAGGAAGATGAGGACATTGATGAAGATCTGGATGAGGGTCAGGAAGATACGGCCTATTATACGGTCAACATCAAATTCCCCAATGACGGCAGCCTCAGGCCAGGGATGAGCGCCAGCTGTGTCATCACTGTTTCTGACAGGGATGATGTATTGGCAGTGCCGGTAGAAGCTGTCAGGTTCGACGATAACAACGAGGCATACGTGATGAAAGCAGTCGGTTCCGATAGCGAAAACGTCAAAGTGGAGACGGGAGCCAGCGACGCCATGAACGTGGAAATACTCAAAGGGCTCAAAAAGGGAGATACGATAAGGATAGAGAGACATCAGGGTAAAGATAATGATTGATATCAAAGGGATGAAAAAAAGTTTCACACTGGGTGATGAAACCATAACTGCGGTCAATGATGTGGATCTTCACGTTGACAGGGGGGATTTCCTGGCTGTTATCGGGCCTTCAGGTTCCGGCAAATCCACATTGATGAACATCCTCGGGCTGCTGGATAAGGCCGATGAAGGTACGTATTCCTTTGACGGCATAGATGTCACAGACCTCAGTGATAACCAGCAGGCTAAGATCAGAAACGAGAAGATCGGTTTCGTGTTTCAGAGTTTTTATCTGCTGCAGAAACTGACCGCGGTGGAGAACGTCATGGTGCCTTTGCTTTACAGAGGAGTAAGCGATAAAGAAGCGAGGAAAAAGGCCGAGGCAATGCTGCAGCGGCTGGGACTTGGGGAACGGCAGAAACACATGCCGCAGCAGCTTTCCGGCGGACAGCAGCAGAGAGTCGCCATCGCCAGAGCGTTGGTTGGCGAACCGGAGCTGATCCTCGCCGACGAGCCTACAGGCGCGCTGGATCAGACTACCGGCAGAGAGATCCTGAAGCTTTTGCAGGATCTGAATGAAGAGGGGCAGACCATCATCATTATCACCCATGACAATTTCATCGCGCATCAGGCGAAACGGATCTACAGGATGGAAGACGGTATCCTCAGAGAGGAGGAGGCGGAATGAACCTTTCGATGACAATACGACTGGCGTGGAAAAACATTCTGGGCAACAGGCTCAGATCAGCCCTGACCATTCTGGGACTGGTGATCGGCATTGCCTCTGTCATCCTGCTGGTGGGTCTGGTGAACGGCGCGGCGCAGAGCGTAAACGATGAGATCGCTTCCATGGGCGCTGATGTGATTACGGTAGAGATATACGATGAGACGACGCTGGATCTGGATGATATGGACGCCATGAGCAAACTGAATTCGGTTCGGGATGCTTCCCCGGAACTGATGCTTGATGCCGCGCTCAGCAAAGGCGGAGAAAAGTCCAGCGGCACCACCCTGATCGGGGCGGGGGAATCCTATATCGATATCATGGGATACGAGATCGGATCCGGCAGGAATATTTCGCGAATCGATGTGGGCAATTCCACAAAGGCCGTCGTGATCGGCAGCGGGATCGCCAGGAGATTCTGGAAACAAAAGGACCCCTGCGGGGACACCATAAAGATCGAAGGCGATGACTATACCGTTATCGGCGTGCTTCAAAGCGCCGGTTCCGCCATGGGCAATAATGTGGATGAAATGGTCATCATGCCGATCACCGCAGCCAAATATCTGGGAGAGAGCATTGAAATCACCTTTGCTTACGTCAGGGCGGACACTGAAGAGGATGCCGACGCGGCCTGCACATCCGTCAGAGATTATCTGACGAACACAAAACACATGGATCCCGACAGCTGCATCGTCGTCACGCAGAAAATGATGCTGAAGACGATGGAGGAGATCAACAGGACCATGTCGCTGCTGCTAGGAGGGATTGCTTCCATATCGCTTCTCGTAGGCGGTATCGGCGTCATGAACGTTATGCTGGTGTCCGTCACCGAGAGGACCCGGGAAATCGGTATCCGTAAATCTCTCGGTGCCAGGAGAAAGGACATCATGTACCAGTTCCTGATAGAGTCGGTGGTTCTGAGTGCCTTTGGCGGCATAGTGGGCATTTTGCTGGGACTTGTGCTTGGGCGCATCGCCAGCCTGACCGGAATGATGTTCGCGCCGGGCATAGGAATGATCATGCTGGCGGTAGGCGTCAGCGTAGCGGTTGGCATTATCTTCGGCATACTGCCGTCGTATAGAGCGGCATGCCTGAAACCGGTGGAGGCGTTGAGATATGAGTAGGAAAATATTATGGATACTATCTCTGGTGATGGTGATACCCGTGCTGGCCGTGATGGCCTTCGCGGAAGGGAATTTCCTTCACCCGGGAGAAGGCAGCGTCACTGCCGGAGATTCCGCGTCCTTCAAAATCGTTCTGGATGAACTTACGGAGGAAGAATACGGTCCGTATAAGATCACCATTGAGGTGAGTCCGACGGAGCCCGTCGCGGTACTCGATGTGAAAGAAAATGTTGACATAACCATGAATAAAGTCAACGGGAAGTATTCGCTGACTTCCGCGGATATCGCGAATGTGAAGACTCTTAATTTCACGCTTAAGACGGATTCGGATATCGATGAAGAGACGGAGTATACCGTGAATGTCAGCATTGCCGGAGAGAAAAAGAGTGATGAGGACAGCTTCACCTTCACCGTGAAGCCTAAGAAACAGAAGCACCGCGGCGGCGGTGGCGGCGGAGGAGGTTTCAGCGATGCCGCCGAAGATGTGGATGATGTGAATATCTACAAAGGCTCTTCGGACAATTATCTGCAGCAGCTGGCTGTGTCCGGGTATGCGTTTACACAGAAATTCCACAAGACGAAATCCGTTTATTTCGTCAATGCGAAGGATGATACCACAAGCCTTCAGGTAACCGCGGTGCCGTGTGACAAGGCGGCGAAGGTCCAGATCGCAGGCAACAGCGATGTCAGCGCCGATTACAGCAAAATCGTGATCAGCGTTACGGCGTCAAATGGCGATATAAGGTATTACACGATTTATGTCCGGCACAATTGGGAGGATCAGCAATGAAAAAAATCGATCTGAAAAAGAAGATTGGCGGCATCAAAACCATGTCGAGAAAAAAGAAAATACTATCGATCGTCTGCCTGATTCTGCTGGTATTGATCGTGGTCCTTTGCGCGCGTTCCTGCGCTCCTGCAGAAGAGGAATACGAAGATATGGAGCAGATGACGGCAACGGCGGAAAAGATGACCATAACCTCCAAGGTATCCTCCAAGGGTGAGATCAAAAGCGCCCTTGAAGAGAAGAAAACACCTCATACCGGATACAAACTGGAGAAGATAAACGTCAAGGAAGGCCAGGCGGTAAAGGAAGGCGGAACGATACTGACGTATACCAACGGCCAGATCATGACGGCTCCATATGACTGTGTCGTCATAAGCTGGAACCTGCCGAAATTAAAAAACACGCTGAATAATGACCACTACGTGGATATCGCGGGCACCAAAGTGCTCATGATGGAACTTGACGTGAAGGAAGATAAGATATTCCTCGTCAAAAAAGGCAATCCCGCGACCATTAAGGTCAACGCCACTGACGGCAGGTATGAAGGCGTGGTGTCTTTCGTCAGTGATGTGGGGGATTACGCGGATGGCATGTCCACATTTAAGGTAAATGTCATTTTTGATAATGACGGCAAACTGAAGCTGGGGATGAACGGCCGGGCCAAAGTCATTCTGGAGAAGGCCGAAAATGTCATAGGAGTACCGGTTGACGCCGTATATGATGATGGAGAGAACAGTTTCGTGACGGTGATGAAAGACGGCGGCGAAGAGGAAGTTCAGGTGGAGACCGGAATACAGAATAATGACTATATCGAGATCAAGGACGGCCTCAAGGCCGGAGATGAGGTAGTGTACTCGTCCTATGACGATTCCGAGTGGGATGACGAATATTATTAAAAAAATCTGTTGTAATCTTGCTTTTGGAAGTATATAATAGCACTTGCGAATTTATGTCGTTTCAATCACGAACGACAGGCTTTAATTTAAGAAAGTGGGGTAAATGAATGGCTAACATTAAATCCGCAAAGAAAAGAATCCGTGTTATTGACAAGAAAACTGCCAGAAACAGAAGAATCAAGGGTCATCTGAAGGCTATCCTGAAGAACTTTGATGCTGCTATCGAATCCGGCGACATGGAAACAGCGAAGGAACAGCTGGCAAAGGCTGAAAAGAAGCTGATGCAGGCCGCTTCCAAGGGAACGATCCACAAAAACGCTGCATCCAGAAAGGTGTCAAGAATCACAAAGAGATTCAACAAGGCGAACGCCTAACTCTCACCCGTCCCCACCGGCGCATAAGTTAAATGCGATGAGTGACCACTCCGAATTGTCTCAGCGGAGTGGTTTTTACTTTGTGTTAATATTTTACAGATTTTGTGTTATAATTATTCTGGATTTTTAGGTAAAGGATAAACGAGGTCAATATGAGTACACATATAAACGCAGCAAATCAAGGCGAGATCGCCAAGACAGTATTGCTTCCGGGAGATCCGCTGAGAGCGAAATTTATCGCGGAAACGTTTCTAGATAACGCGGTATGTTATACGGACATCAGGAATATGCTGGGATTTACAGGCACCTACAAGGGCGTCCCGATTTCCGTGCAGGGGACAGGCATGGGCATGCCGTCCATGGGGATCTATTCCTGGGAGCTCATCACGGAATACGGAGTTGAGAATCTCATAAGGATCGGAACGGCAGGATCATTCCATGAAGAAATAGATATCGGGGACATCGTCGTCGGCGTAGCGGCATCTACGGATTCCAATTACATTCACGCCTTTGACGTACCCGGCAACTACGCGCCGTGCGCCAGCTATGAGCTTCTGATGAAACTCAACAAAGCATCCGAGGAAACAGGACACGGTTTCAAAGCCGGAAACATCGTTTCCTGTGATGTATTTTATGAGACGACAGAAGACTGGTGGCGGAGATGGAAATCCATGGGCGTGCTGGCAGTAGAAATGGAGGCTGCAGCACTGTATATGAACGCTGCGTATCACAGAGTCAACGCGCTGGCGATGATGACCATCAGCGACCATTTCGTGACTGGTGCAAAAGCCACGACGAAGCAGAGACAGGAAGAATTCACTAAGATGATGGAACTGGCGCTGGAGACTGCCATAAAATGAAGGATTACAGACAATACATCAGAAATTTCAGTATCATTGCACATATAGACCACGGCAAGTCCACTTTGGCTGACCGTATCATTGAGAAGACGGGACTGGTCAGCAAGAGGGACATGCGTGAGCAGTTTTTGGACAACATGGATCTGGAGCGGGAGCGCGGCATCACCATCAAGCTGCAGACCACCCGTTTAGTGTTCCATTCCAAAGACGGAAACGAATACGTATTCAATCTGATCGATACGCCGGGACATGTTGACTTCACCTACGAAGTCTCCCGTTCTCTGGCGGCATGCGAAGGCGCGGTTCTGGTGGTGGACGCCACGCAGGGAGTAGAGGCTCAGACCCTTGCCAATGTATATCTGGCAATGGACGAAGACCTGGAGATACTGCCTGTGTTGAATAAGATCGATCTGCCCAGCGCCAGACCTGACGAGGTCAGAGAGGAAATCGAGGATGTCATCGGCGTAGATGCCTCGGAGGCGCCTTTGATTTCCGCTAAAGAAGGCATCGGCATCGAAGAATTGCTGGAAAAGATCGTCACGGATATCCCGGCACCGGGAGGCGATGATCAAGCCAGACTCAAGGCGTTGATCTTCGATTCCTATTACGATAATTACAAAGGCGTCGTGATCTATACGCGTGTCTTTGACGGTACCGTCAGAGAGGGAGATGTGATCCGTCTGATGAATACCGGCAAAAACTACGAAGTCACCGAAGTCGGGACATACTCACCGGGACCCGTTGCGCGCAGCGAACTGAAAGCCGGTGAAGTAGGCTACATATGCGCCAGCATTAAACAGGTGGCGGACGCCAGAGTCGGTGATACCATCACGCTGGCGGAGAATCCGACGGATGAGCCTTTGCCGGGATATAAGAAGGTCCAGTCCATGGTGTACTGCGGCATTTACCCTGCGGAGGGAGAGAAATACGAAAACGTCAAGGACGCCCTGGAAAAGCTCCAGGTCAACGATGCGGCGTTCCGGTTTGAACCGGAGACATCCACGGCTTTGGGATACGGCTTCCGATGCGGATTTTTGGGGCTTTTGCATATGGAAATCATTGTGGAGCGTCTGGAGAGAGAATTCGACCTGGGCGTCATCACCACATCCCCGAGCGTTATCTATAAGGTCGTGAAAACCGACGGCACGGTGGAGATGGTGCAGAATCCTTCCAATCTGCCGGATCCTATGGAAATCGATCATATCGAAGAGCCTATGGTAAAGGCTGACATCATGGTTCCTAAGGAATATGTCGGCAGCATCATGGAAATCTGTCAGGACAGGCGGGGGAAGCTTCAGAACATGGAGTACATTACGGAGTCCAGAGTAAATCTGCACTACGATATGCCGCTTAACGAAGTCATCTATGACTTCTTTGACGCGCTGAAGTCCAAGACCAAAGGTTACGGTTCGCTGGATTACGAATTCTCCAGATACGAGCCGTCAAAGGTCGTGAAGCTCGACATTCTGCTGAATAAAGACATGGTGGACGCCTTCAGCATGATCGTACACGAATCAAAGGCTTACGCCAGAGGAAGGTTCGTTTGTTCCAAGCTGAAGGACATTATACCGAAACATCAATTCGAGGTGCCGATACAGGCATCCATAGGCCAGAAGATCATAGCTAGAGAAACAGTCAGGGCATACAGAAAAGACGTTATAGCCAAGTGCTATGGCGGTGATATTTCAAGAAAGAAAAAACTGCTTGAAAAACAAAAGGAAGGGAAAAAGCGAATGCGCCAGTTCGGCACTGTGGAAGTGCCGCAGGAAGCATTCACTGCGGTGCTCAAATATGACGACAACAAATAAAATGGGCTTGTATCTTCATATCCCGTTTTGCTTGAGAAAATGCAGATATTGCGATTTTCTCTCCTTTGCGTGTTCTCAGCCTGAGATACTCTCGGAATACACGGAAGCACTGTGCAGAGAGATTAAAATCAAGGCCAGCGAGTGGCCGTACAGAATCGTGGACAGTATCTATATCGGCGGCGGAACGCCTTCGATTCTTTCGGCTGCTGACGTACGCAAATTGATGGACTGCATATGGGACAATTTTATCGTTGATGACGAGGCTGAGATCACCATTGAGTGCAATCCGGCAACAGCAGCGGAAGACAAACTCCATTCATTTGTTGAAAACGGAATCAACAGAATCAGCATTGGGGTCCAGTCATGGGACAATTCTGTTCTGAGACTGCTGGGCAGAGCCCACGACAAAAACGACGCCTTTACCGCGGTAAGAAACGCCAAGAAGGCCGGTTTTGACAATATCAATCTGGACCTGATGTTTGGCATACCCGGACAGACCATGAAGATGTGGCGTGATTCCATCAGGCAGTGCATATTCCTGCGGCCGCAGCATATATCTCTCTACAGTCTGCAGGTGGAAGAAGAGACCCCGTTTTATCAGATGATTTACGAGGATCACATCATGGCGGAACCTTCCGACGTCATTGACAGAAGGATGTATCACGACGCGATCATCATGCTCGAGGACGCCGGGTATGATCTTTATGAGATATCAAACGCGGCGCTTCCGGGCTTTGAAAGCAGACATAACATGAAGTACTGGTCGTACAAAGAATATCTGGGTCTGGGACTGGGCGCCAGCTCATTTATGGGCGGTGTCAGATATAAGAACTGCTCGGATATGATCGAGTATCTCCAGTACATCAAGGCCGGCAAAGCACCGGTCAATGTTTCCGACATCGAAAAATACAACAAGCGTGACGAAATGGGCATATACGTGTTTACGGGACTTCGCAAAAGCGAAGGCATCGATGTCAATGAGTTTTATCAGCTCTTTGGCGTTGAGTTCTTCAGCGTATATGATCCTTCACTGATCAACATCTATTTCGGATATCTCGACTACGATAACGGCAGACTCAGGCTGACCGATAAAGGCAGAGATATCTCCAATCGCATTATGGCCGAATTCGTTTGATCCGGCACCCTATAGGAGAATCCATGGCGGCAAAAGAATATTTAATGGCCCTTGATCAGGGCACAACCAGTTCAAGATGTATCATCTACGACAGGAAAGGACAGGAGATCAGCGTTGCCCAGCGTGAATTCAGACAGATCTATCCGCAGGCAGGCTGGGTGGAGCATGACCCGCTTGAAATATGGTCAACGCAGCTGGACGTGGCCCAGGAAGCGTTGAATAAGATAGATGCCGGGCCTGAAGCCATCGATTCTATCGGCATTACGAATCAGAGAGAGACCACCATTGTATGGGACAAGAATACCGGCAAACCGGTTTACAACGCTATTGTCTGGCAGTGCAGACGTACTGCCGAATTTTGTGATGTGCTGAAATCCGAAGGGCTGGTTGAGGATTACCGTGACAGGACAGGGCTTTTGATCGACCCGTATTTCAGCGGCACGAAACTGAAATGGATCCTGGATCATGTCCCGCAGGCCCGGGCAAAAGCCAAAAACGGCGAGCTGCTCTTCGGAACCGTCGAAACCTGGCTGATATGGAATCTCACGGGAGGACGGGTCCATATCACGGATTACTCCAACGCGTCCAGGACGATGATGTTCAACATCAGAGACCTGTGCTGGGATGAAGACATTCTCGACAGACTGGATATCCCTGCGTGCATGTTGCCGGAAGTCAAACCTTCAAGCTGTATCTACGGAGAAACGAATCCGGATTTATTCGGAATTCCGATTATCATAGGCGGCGCGGCGGGAGATCAGCAGGCGGCGCTGTTCGGCCAGACCTGTTTCGCCAAAGGAGACGCCAAGAATACTTACGGCACCGGAGGATTTGTACTTGTCAACACAGGCAAAGACATCATCAAGTCCGGAAACGGCCTTTTGAGCACCATCGCCTGGGGAATAGACGGAGAGGTGGAATACGCCCTCGAAGGTTCCGTATTTGTCTCCGGAGCAACCATACAATGGCTGAGAGACGAGCTGGGGATCATAGAATCCGCTGCGGATACAGAGCGGATGGCGCGGCTCGTAGAGGATACGGCCGGGGTATACATCGTGCCTGCCTTCACCGGCATGGGAGCGCCATACTGGGATCCGTACGCCAGAGGCGGTATCGTAGGCATCACCAGAGGCACAGGCAGAAATCACATCGCCAGAGCTGCTTTGGAGTCCATGGCGTATCAGACTTACGATCTGCTCAAAGCGGTGGAGGAGGACATGGACAGCCCGATCCGGAACTTCAAGGTTGACGGAGGCGCCTCAGCAAACAATTTCCTGCTGGAGTTTCAGGCGGATATACTGGGACAGGAAGTGTACAGGCCGGTCTGCACAGAGACCACGTCCCTCGGGGCGGCTTATCTGGCAGGTCTTGCCACAGGATATTATCGATCCAAGGATGACATCGTTTCCAATTGGAAGCTGGACCGTATTTTCAGACCTGTCATGGATGCGGAGAAGCGAAATAATCTCATCGAAGGATGGCATGCGGCGGTAGGAAGAGTTCTGACAGAACGCTAGATTGCATTTTTGCATTATTAGTTAAAAAGTGTATTCATATTATCTTGAAAAACAAGGCTTCAGATACTATAATATGATTGCTAAAAAATTGACGATTGAAGGAGTCTATCGTGGAAGAAAAGATCAGACAAGTATTGCGAGAACAAGTTGATCCTGTGTTGTCCCAGCATTTCGGCGGGTCTTCACTGACGAGATATGAGGACGGGATCGCTTATGTTAAGCTTACGGGCGCGTGCGCTCAGTGTCCGTCTGCCCAGGAGACTCTGGAGAGCGTTGTGAAAGATTTTGTCATGGGCGGCGTTCCTGAAGTCAGAGACGTTGTTCTGGACACCATGGTAAGTGATGAACTCATGGACATGGCCAGACAGATACTCAGCGGCAAGATCAAAGTCGAATAAGTTATTACTAAAGTTATTACTATGTTCATAATTTTCTGTACACACATCTGTGTGCAGATGTCAAAGCAATAAAAAGGAGTGATTTTATTATGTTAATGACAGGCGAACAGTATATTGAAAGTTTAAGACAGTTAAAGACAAGAGTTTACATGTTTGGTGAAAAGATCGACAACTGGGTAGATCATCCAATCATCAGACCATCGATCAACTGCGTTAAGGTAACTTATGACCTGGCTCAGGATCCTGAGTACAAAGATCTGATGACAGTAAAGTCAAATCTGACTGGCGAAACTATCAATAGATTTGCCCATCTGCACCAGAGCACTGAAGACCTGAAGAACAAGGTCAAGATGCAGAGACTGTGCGGACAGAAGACAGCCGGCTGCTTCCAGAGATGCGTAGGTATGGACGCTTTCAACGCTACTTTCTCAACTACATATGAGATCGACAAGAAGTATGGAACGAAGTATCACGAAAACTTCACTAACTTCCTGAAGATGGTACAGGAAAAAGACCTGGTAGTTGACGGAGCTATGACTGACCCTAAGGGCAACAGAGGCAAGAGACCTTCACAGCAGGTTGACCCTGATCTCTTCGTAAGAATCAAAGAGAGAAGAGATGACGGTATCGTAGTAAGAGGAGCTAAGGTACACCAGACCGGTTCCATCAACTCACACTGGCACATCGTAATGCCTACACAGGCTATGACTGAAGATGATAAAGATTATGCGGTAGCATTTGCATGCCCTTCAGACGCTGAAGGAATGTTCATGGTATACGGCAGACAGTCATGCGATACAAGAAAGCTCGAAGAAGGCGCTGACATCGATCTGGGTAACGCTCAGTTCGGCGGACAGGAAGCTCTCGTAGTATTCGACGACGTATTTATTCCTAACGAATACATCTTCATGGCTGGAGAATATGACTTCGCAGGAATGCTGGTAGAAAGATTCGCAGGATATCACAGACAGTCATACGGCGGCTGCAAAGTCGGTGTAGGCGACGTTCTGATCGGTGCTGCTGCTCTGGCTGCTGAATACAATGGCGCTCACAAGGCTTCACACATCAAGGACAAGCTGATCGAGATGACTCACCTGAACGAGACTCTGTACTGCTGCGGTATCGCATGCTCAACAGAAGGATATCCTACTGAAGCAGGTAACTATCAGATCGACCTGCTGCTGGCAAACGTATGTAAGCAGAACATCACAAGATTCCCTTACGAGATCGTAAGACTGGCTGAGGATATCGCTGGCGGACTGATGGTAACTATGCCTTCAGAAACTGACTTCAAGTCAGACCTGCCAGTAGGAAAGAACGGCGAGACTATCGGTGATTACTGCCAGAAGTTCTTCGTAGGTAATGAGGAAGCCTGCAACACAGAACAGAGACAGAGAATCATGAGACTGGTAGAAAACCTCTGCCTCGGCTCAGCAGCTGTAGGATACAGAACAGAATCAATGCACGGCGCAGGATCACCTCAGGCTCAGAGAATCATGATCCAGAGACAGGGCAACATCGAAGGCAAGAAGGCTCTGGCAAAGGCAATCGCCGGCATCAAATAGTCGGTAAGAAGTTCAACTGAACAGGCTTATGAACAGGCCGCTTTGAAGCGCAAAGCGGCCTGCCTTTTACAAAGATAAGTTAAATAATTAACATTATGAGGTGCATATGAAGTGCGGAGTCAAGTTCTGCGGCGGCTGTAATCCCAGATATGACCGCGGAGCTGCTTACAGAGAAATAAAGGATGAACTGGACGATATAGACTTCGTCCACGCCGATGAAGATGAGCCGGTAGACAATCTGCTCGTTATCGGCGGCTGTACAGCCTGCTGCGCGTCCTATGAACAGTATGATGTTAAAGGAGAAGTATTTAAGATGTGGGACAAAGATCACATTGAAAATATAAAAACAAAATTAAAAGCTATTACGGAGGATTAAATTAATGAAAAACTGGAAAGAATTATATGATTCCAAAAAAATGACTTCAGATGAAGCCGTACAGCTTATCAAGTCAGGTGACAAAGTAGTTTTCCAGCATGACGTCGGCGAACCGGCTGAACTGGTCAGAGCCATGGTCAGAAATGCTAAGAACTACAAGAACGTTGAGATCTCTCACATGTTCTCACTGGGCCCTGGGGATTACTGCAAGGAAGAATACAAAGATAACTTCCATCCAAACATGTGGTTCATCTCCGGCCAGACAAGAAAAGCCTGCAACTACTGGGGCGATTACACAACTTTTTTCTTCCATGAACTCCCTGAACTCATGAGACAGGGCAGAGTACAGGTAGACGTTGTTTTGATCCAGGTTTCCAAGCCGGATAAACTGGGTTACGTTTCATTAGGCGTATCCGGTGACTACACCGTACAGGCAGTTAGATCCGCGAAGACTGTTATCGCTCAGGTCAATGAACACATGCCATTCTCATATGGCGATGTTGTATTCCCATTGATGGAATATGCTGATGCTATCGTTGAATATGATGAATACCTGCCAACTATTCCTGCTTCCAAGATTGGTGATGTAGAAGAAGAGATCGGTAAGTACTGCGCAAGCCTGATCGAAGACGGCGCTACTCTGCAGCTGGGTATCGGATCCATTCCAGACGCTGTATGCGCACAGCTGAAGAATAAGAAGCATCTGGGACTCCACTCAGAAATGCTCGGTGACGGCGCAATGAACCTTTACTATGAAGGCGTTATCGATAATACTATGAAATCATTCGATAAGGACGTAATGGTCGCTAACTTCGTTATGGGTACACAGGAACTGTATGAGTTCTGTGATCATAACCATGCAGTAAAGATCATGCCTGTAGACTATGTAAACGACCCGACTATCATCATGAACTGCTCCAAGATGATCGCTATCAACGGTGCTCTGGGCTGCGACCTTTATGGACAGGTTGCTTCCGATACACTGGGCGGTGACGTACAGTTCTCAGGTGTTGGCGGACAGGTCGACTTCATCCGCGGCGCTGCAATGGCAAGAGACGGTATGGGCAAGGGCATCATCGCTATGCCTTCAATGACAGTCAAGAAGGATGGAACAAAGATCTCAAAGATCACTGCTCACTTAGCAGACAAGCAGGTCGTAACAGACTCCAGAAACGATACAGAATTCGTAGTAACTGAATATGGTATCGCTGATCTGTGGGGCAAGAGCAACGCTGACAGAGCAAGAGCTCTTATCGACATAGCTCACCCTGACTTCAGACCTCAGCTGAAGGAAGAAATGGAAGAGATCTTCCACCACAAGTATGACGAATAATAATTAAAGTTTATCTATCATAAGGAGGTTATGCATTATGCAGGCTTTGAAATTAGTCCCAACTATCCACTATTTTGACACTTTTAAGGAATTTAACGATGAGTTCAAACTCGGCAAGGGCGACATCCTCGTAACAAACGAATGGATGTACAAGCCATATGTTGAAGGACTCGGCATCGACATGCCTGTTATCTTCCAGGAAAAATACGGCGCCGGCGAACCAACAGATGAAATGATGGACGCTATGAAGGCTGAAATGGACCAGTATGAATATGACAGAATCATCGCTTTCGGCGGCGGCACTATCGTTGACTGCTGTAAGGTACTCGCTTGCGAGATTCCTGACAAAGTAGCTGATCTGTATACTGACAAGTATCCTTGCAAGAAGATCAAGAAGCTCATCGCAGTTCCTACTACTTGCGGAACAGGTTCAGAAGTAACTAACGTTGCAGTAGCTTCCATTCCTTCACTGAACCTTAAGAAGGGTATCGCAACTCCTGATACTTTCGCTGATGAAGCAGTACTTATCCCTGAATCACTCCAGGGACTGCCTGACAAAGTATTCGCAACTTCATCAGTAGACGCTCTGATCCACGCTGTTGAATCATTCCTGTCACCAAAGGCTTCTCCGTTCACAGAGATCCTTTCAAAAGAAGCTATCGCGCTGATCATGGGCGGATACAAGAAGATCGTAGAAAGAGGCGGCAACACTAAGGAAAACAGAGCTGACCTGCTTAAGGACTTCTGCCTGGCAGCAACTTATGCCGGCATCGCTTTCGGTAACGCCGGATGCGCAGCTGTACACGCGCTTTCATATGCACACGGCGGAGCATTCCACATTCCACACGGCGAAGCTAACTTCATCTGCTTCACAGAAGTATTCAAGATGTACATGAGAAAGCAGCCTGTAGGCAAGATCCAGGAAGCTAACAAGATCTTCTGCGACGTTCTCGGATGCAGTGAAGATGTTGTTTATGATGAACTGGATGCATTCCTCGGAAAGATCCTTGAGAAGAAGCCTCTGAGAGAGTATGGCATGACAGAAGATCAGGTAGCTCCATTCGCTAAGTCAACTATCGACAACCAGCAGAGACTCCTGGGCAACAACTATGTTGAACTGTCAGAAGCTGAGATCGCTGAGATCTTCCAGAACCTCTACTAATATCATCGCATATCGCTGTTGATAGGAAATAAAAATTGCCCGAAGCGGAGGAACCTTTGCGGTGCCTTTGCTCCGGGTTTTTATTTGGTCCGGACGCCGTGATTATTCTTTGCATAAGGGTAGGAGATGTGATAAGATATTTTAGTGTATCAAGGAGGGATTAAGATGCAGGAATCAATGATTGGACAGAACATAGTTATAACAGAGCCAAGTAAAAACTTGCGCGCACTGGGCCGTAACGCGCTGGCAGGCAAGTGGAAAACGGCGATTATTACCGTGATACTGCTCACGGTATGCGTAACGCTGCCGCCGCTTGTTTTTGACAGTTTATTCGGCGTCAATCTCAGCAATGTCGTCACCAACGACGGCTATACTTACGGTATGGATGCCAATTTGTACGCGCAGCTTTACAACACGATGCCGAGATATTCGATTCTCAGCAGCATATATGTTTTACTTATCATGGGTCCGCTTACGTTAGGAATCACCATGTTTTTCCTCGCTATGTTCAGACAGCACAGGACAGCTCCGGTAGATCTGTTCCTCGGATTTGAACAGTTTGGCAAATCACTGCGCCTGTTCCTCTTCCAAATGCTGTTTATCTTCCTGTGGACTTTGCTGTTTATCATTCCGGGAATCATTGCTTCGATCAGATACAGCCAGGCTTTCTATATCCTTGCAGATGATCCGAGCAAAGGCATCAGACAATGCATGGATGAAAGCAAGGCGATGATGATAGGGAATAAAGCCAAATACTTCTGGATGACGCTTTCCTTTATCGGATGGGAGATTTTATCGGGCATCCCTGCGGGCATATTCGAGAATATCGGCAGGATCGTATCCGCCAATGACTTCGTGATCGCGCTGTTTTCCCTCGTAGGTTCTCTGTTCCTGGCTCCTGTCACTGCGTACATGTATTCGACTATGGCGGGATTCTATGAGATGCTGGCAGGACATCTCATCAAAGAAACAGAACCGGCTCCGATTCAGGATGAATTCCAGGAAGAAATATACGCTCTGGCCAACGAAGGAGAAAACGCAGCCGGAGAGGAAGCAAACGACGAAGAAAACGCTTCTGAGGCAAACGACACAGAAGAAAACGACACGGAAACAAAAAGCGAGGAAGACGAACAAAATGGAGAAGTATAAATTTTTTAGCCACAAGGAATGCGACTTTTTCCCTTGTCACGAGGTAAAGGATCCGGACAAATTCAACTGTCTGTTCTGCTATTGTCCGCTGTTTGCTCTCGGTGACAAATGCGGAGGAAACTACAGGTATACAGAGAATGGCATTAAAGACTGCAGTTCATGTACGCTGCCTCATTCCGAGAAGGCGTATGACTATATCATCAGCAAGTTTGGCGAAATCATGGAAATCGCCAAGGCAAACCACGAAGAGGGCGAGAAATGATAACCATCAAAAAGCTTAAGTGCGGTACAACTTTAATTATGGAAAAGACTGACTACGTTCAGTCTGCGGCGATTGGCATCTGGGTAAAATCAGGTGCCATTTACGAAACGGATCAAATTTCCGGTATTTCTCATTTTATCGAACACATGATGTTCAAGGGAACCGAAAACAGATCCGCACGCGAAATCGCCAACGATGTGGATAAAATCGGTGGAGTGTTTAACGCCTTTACCGGCAAGGAAGCGACCTGCTACTATATCAAGACGCTTTCATCCAACATATACAAAGGCGCCGGCATTCTTCTGGACATGGTGACGAATTCCGTATTCGACCAGACTGAGCTGGATAAGGAGAGAAATGTCATCCTGGAAGAAATCAAAATGGTAAAGGATACTCCGGATGAGGATGTATACGATACGATTTTGGAACTGGTCAATAACCATAACCCGCTTAAAATGAATATCCTGGGAACGCCTGAGAGCCTTTCCGGAATCAACCGGGAAGAGATGGTGACCTATTATCGGCACAGGTACTCCAGAGAAAACATCGTCGTTTCCGTTTCCGGAAACTTCGATGAAGACAAGATGGTCGAGACCTTTGAGGAAGCGCTTGCGGGACTCAATCAGGATACGGCGGATGAGCCGATGGAGATTTCCGAATACACCAAGCAGTTTGATGTTAAGGTCAAGGACATCGAACAGAGCCATATCTGTCTGGCGGTGCCGGGCGTTTCGATGATGGATGATATGTACTATGCCTTTGTATTGATGAACAATATCTTCGGAGGCAGCATGAGCTCCAGACTGTTCCAGAAAATCAGAGAGGAAAAGGGTCTGGCGTACTCGGTATATTCCATGAACGCCTTCAACAGCTTTTCCGGATTTTTCAATATCTATGCTGGGGTTGCCCACGACAAGAGGGCGGACACCATCAGCGCCATCAAAGAAGAACTGCATACCTTTGCCAGGGAAGGCGCGACGGAAGATGAGCTGGCCATGGCCAAAGAACAGGTCAAGAGCTCCTATATATTCGGTCAGGAGAACATCAACAGCAGGATGATCACGCTGGGCAAGAATAAACTGCTGATCGATAAGGTGTTCACGCCGGAAGAAATATTAGCGGGATTTGATTCCGTAACCAATGAAGACATCCTCAAGGCCGCTTCGGTAATCGGGAATATAGACAATTATTCCGCCGCGGCAGTTACGGGAGAGGAATTTGATCTGAAGGGATTATTGGAACATGATCATTAAAATCAAAAGCCTGTCAGGAAAGATGCCATCTTATGAAACATCCGGTTCTTCAGGTATGGATATCAGCGCCTATCTGCAGGAACCTATCGTCATAAGCCCCGGACAAAGGCAGCTTATTCCGACGGGTCTTTTTATGGAAATAGAAGACGGCTACGAAGTACAGATCAGAGCCAGGAGCGGACTTGCCTTAAAACACGGCATCTGCCTGGCCAATGGGATCGGGACCATCGACAGCGATTACCGGGGAGAAGTCGGGGTCATCCTGTTAAACGCAGGGGATGAGGATTTCACCGTCCATAACGGGGACAGGATCGCGCAGATGGTGGTTCTTCAATACGCCAAAGCCGAGGTGATCCCGGCAGATGAACTGTCGGATACACAGCGGGGCAGCGGCGGATTCGGACACACGGGAGTATGATTTATGATAGTCAGAGAGATGGTCGAGGCCAGAGAAAGAGAAATCCTGACGCAGTACGCCACGAAGTCGGCGGACAGCAAAGGCAGATTGAAGCCGGAAGATCAATGTCAGATCAGAACAGAATTCCAGCGGGACAGAGACAGGATCATTCATTCCAAAGCCTTCAGAAGGCTCATGCACAAGACCCAGGTCTTTCTCGCGCCTGAAGGAGATCACTTTAGAACCAGGCTTACTCATACGATAGAAGTCTCTCAGATCGCCAGAACCATAGCCAGAGGGGCAGGTCTGAATGAGGACCTTACCGAAGCCATCGCCATGGGACATGACCTGGGGCATACGCCCTTTGGCCATAACGGCGAGGTGATACTGGACAGGATCTACAGCGGAGGATTCAAACACAACAGACAGAGTCTGCGAGTCGTTGATGTCCTCGAAAGCAGCAGCGACAGAAAAAGAGGCATGAATCTGACGATGGAGGTGAGGGACGGAATCCTCAATCATACGGGCAGCACCATGCCTTTGACTCCGGAAGGCCAGGTGGTGAAGATCAGTGACCGAATCGCTTACATCAATCACGATATCGATGACGCCATCAGAAGTGGTGTGATTACGGCAGCTGACCTTCCTGAAGAGAGCATCATAATCCTGGGCGATTCCCATAAGAAAAGGATCGATACGCTGGTAAAAGACATGATACGCTGCAGCTATAACCAACCTGAAGCCAGGCTGTCCGAGGAAAAGTGGCACGCCATGAACGAACTGCGTAAATTCATGTTTGCCAACGTATACAGCAACAAACACGTTAAATCCGCGGGGGATCCCGGCAAGGTTGAAGAAATCATAACCTCGTTATTTGAATACTTTGTCCAGAATCCCGAGGAGCTCCCGGAGGAACTGTACGCCATGAAGAACGAGTACAGCATAGAGGAGCTCGCCAAGGATCACGTGGCCGGAATGACGGACCGATACGCCATTAACAAGTACAACGAAATCTTTGTACCTGCCGGCTGGAAATAATTTAAAAGATTTTCGTACTTGGATAAAGGAACAGAGAAACCTTTGACGTATAATAATAGTGTCAGAGGTTTTTGTTGTAAAGAGGTTAATGTGGTTTCCGGCAGTCAGACAAATATAGTTGATGAGATAAAAAGTAGGTGTAACATCGTCGATGTGATCGGACGGGTCGTCTCTCTCAAAAAAGCAGGGAGCAACTACAAAGGCCTTTGTCCGTTTCACAATGAGAAGACGCCTTCTTTTGTCGTTTCGGAGACAAAACAGATATTCAAATGCTTCGGCTGCGGGGAAAGCGGAGATGTCATTTCCTTCGTTGAGAAGTATTATAATCTGGACTTTAAGGGCGCCGCGGAGATGCTGGCCAGAGAGTACGGCATAGATATCAGCGGCTCGTTCACGGACCAGGGCAATAAGAAAGAGCTCTATAACATCAACAGGGAAGCGGCAATATTCTTTTTCAAAAGCCTCAGAGCCGGCGACAATCCGGGGCTGGCCTACATGAAGAAACGCGGCCTTTCTCGGGAAACGCTTCGGGTATTCGGCATAGGTTATGCCGATGAAAACTGGACCAGCCTGACGGACTATCTGACAGGCAAGGGCTTTGATCACAAAACACTGCTGGATCTGGGTCTGGTATCCAGATCGGATAAAGGGCGATATTACGATAAATTCAGAGGCAGAGTCATATTCCCGATCATCAATACAGCCGGAGACATCATTGGATTCGGCGGCAGGATCATCGGGGAGGGAGAACCGAAATACCTCAATAGTCAGGAGACCAGGATCTTTCAGAAGAAGAATAACCTTTACGGTCTGAATCTGGCCAAGAACTATGTCAATAAAGAGGACAGCATCATTCTGGTAGAAGGGTATATGGATGTGGTTTCTCTTTATCAGGCGGGAATCAAGAACGTAAGCGCTTCTCTGGGGACTGCATTGACATCGAATCAGGCGAGTCTCATCAAGCGATTTACGCGGAATGTGGTTTTGTCCTATGACGCTGATAACGCCGGGCAAAACGCCGCGGACAGAGGGCTGGACATCCTTTATGATGAGGGGCTGAAGGCCAGCGTTCTCAAGGTGCCGGAAGGGAAGGACCCTGACGAATTTGTGAAGAAAAACGGGCGCAGAGCTTTTGCTCAGCTGATTGCGGACGCCGTACCGGCGGGCGATTTCAAAATCAACCGCATCAAATCAAAATACGATCTGTCTAAAGATCAGGAGCGCTCCGCCTGCATAGAAGAAATGGTGCAGATGCTGGCCGGGCTAAAGCCTGTGGACGCGGATATATACGCCGCCAAGATCGCGGATGATCTGGGGGTTTCCGAAGCCGCCGTAAAGCGGCAGCTGGATGGGATCAAGGACGGGAATGCTCAGCGAAGTCAGAGGTACAGACGATCTGAAGCAGATCAGCCCGTCAAAGACACCATCAGTCAGGTAGAAAAAACGCTGCTGAAGCTGATCATCATCGACAGACAATACGGAACCTTCCCGGAGGGTCTGGAAGAACACATATTTACAAGCGCTGCCGGCGCAGGCATGTATAAGGCCGTCATGCAGATCGAGGACAAAGAACACACACTGTCAGCGGACATGCTCAGTTCATCTATCGATCCGGAATATCTGGGCCAACTGGATGAGGTCATGGAAGTTGTGGTGCCTGCCGGCAAAGAGCGGCAGACCTATGATGAGTGCATGCGGTTCATCCGCACGGTGGAACTGCAGCGCAAAGCGGACGACATCAGCAACCAGCTGGAGATGGGCGAAGGCATCTTAAGTGATGAAGACAGCGACAGGTTAATCAAGGAACTTGTTGATATACAGAAAAAAATAATTGGATAGGGAGAATGGAAATGGGAGAAACTGTAGATAAAGATTTGCTTGAATTCAGAGACAGGATCGCCAAGATTAAAGAGGGAATCGAGCTGGAACCCAAAAAAGAACGCCAGCCCGAGCCCAATGAAAATGATGACGAGAAAAAACAGCTGATCAAGATCCTGGAAGAAAAAGCAGGCAGCGGCCAGAAGAAATCGCTGACGTATACGGATATTTCCAACTGCATGGGGGAAAAGGATCTCAGCAAGGATGAGATGGATGAAATATACGATACGCTCATGGGCAAGGGTATCGAAATCTATTCAGAGGAGCCTGACGACTCTGAACTCATGAAGCTCGACGACGAGGAAGTGGACGATCCGGAAGTCGATGCCGTCATATCCGAGAATCCTAACGCCAAAGAAATCGATCTGGAAGCGACCATCTCTAAGAGCATCGCCGTAGATGACCCGGTCAGAATGTATCTAAAAGAAATCGGCAAGGTGCCTTTGCTTACCGCAGAGGAGGAAGTCGAGCTGGCCAAGAGGATGGAGGAGGGCGATGAGTACGCCAAGCAAAAGCTTTGCGAGGCGAACCTCAGGCTCGTGGTGTCCATTGCCAAGAAATACGTCGGCAGAGGCATGCTGTTCCTGGATCTGATCCAGGAAGGAAATCTGGGATTGATCAAGGCGGTTGACAAGTTCGACTGGACCAAGGGATATAAATTCTCGACCTATGCGACCTGGTGGATCAGACAGGCCATTACACGATCCATTGCGGATCAGGCCCGAACCATCAGAATACCCGTTCATATGGTTGAGACCATCAATAAACTGATCAGAATCTCCAGACAGCTTTTGCAGGAGGCGGGAAGAGAACCGACCCCTGACGAGATCGCTGCGGAGATGGGAATCACTGTAGAGAAGGTTCGCGAGATCCAGAAAATCGCGCAGGAACCGGTATCGTTGGAAACACCGATCGGCGAAGAAGAAGACAGCCATCTGGGCGACTTCATCCCTGATGATGACGCGCCGGCGCCTGCAGAAGCCGCAGCATTCAGCATGCTCAAAGATCAGCTGGTGGAAGTTCTGGGAACCCTGACGGAGCGTGAGCAGAAGGTGCTCAAGTTAAGATTCGGACTGGATGACGGCAGAGCCAGAACGCTGGAAGAAGTGGGCAAGGAGTTTGACGTTACCAGAGAGAGAATCAGACAGATCGAAGCAAAAGCGCTCAGGAAACTCCGACATCCGACCAGAAGAAAGAAACTGGAGGATTATCTGGAATAATATGAATCAGTTAACTGACAGACTGCAATTGATTGCAGACATGATCTGTGAAGGAGAAACCATGGCCGATGTTGGGACCGACCATGGTTTTTTACCACTGTATTTAATATCAAAAGGCATCTGCCCGTATGTGGTCATGACAGACGTAAGCGAGCCGTCACTGAACAAAGCGGTAACGGCGGCTGAAGAATATGGAATCCATAACGGGACCAGCTTCAGACACGGAGACGGACTCAACGTTCTGGAAGCAGGTGAGGTGGATGACGTGGTCATCGCGGGCATGGGAGGCATATTGATATCACAGATCATGGGGGAAGACCTGCCAAAGTCCATGTCCTACCGCAAATTCATTCTGCAGCCGCGGAACAATGCGGGTTATCTGAGGCATTGGCTTTGCGCCCATGGATTTGATATCAAAAAAAACGCGCTTGTCAGAGAGGGGAAGTTCATCTGTGAGATTATCCTCGCAATTCCCGGCAAAGACCGCGATACGTTGAATTTAAGCCTTGCAGACGCCATTGCCAGCGAGGATGATCCTTCTTGGGAAATGCCCGCCAATATGCGGGAGGGCGATCCGGGACTTTGCGCGGAATACGCGGGCCTTAAGATCAGGCAGGAACGGGATATTCTCCGCGGTCTGGAAATGAGCAAAGCGCCGGATGCGTGCAGAATCGATCACAGCAAGGAGAAAATAGATTATTTCAGGAGGTTTCTCGATGATGAAGTTTGAGGATATCATAAAACAGATAGAACAGTTCGCGCCGATAGATGATTACAGAGAATCTGACAGTTCGGGCGTCCAGATCGAGTGCGGAAGCGGCGATGTGGAGCGGGTTCTGGTTTGTCTGGAAATCAATGACGCGGTAATCGACGAAGCGATCAGAGAAAATGCCGAAATGATCGTTACGCATCACCCGCTGATTTTTTATCCTGTAAGTTCTGTGACCGCAAGGGATGTTCCCGGAAGGTATATCATTCGGCTCATCCAAAACGGAATCAGCGTTTATTCTTCTCACCTGCCGTTTGACTTCTGTGACACGGGCAACAACGCGTATCTGTCGGAGCTTTTGGGACTTACGGATGAGATCCATGGCTTTTGCGGCAGCTTCAGGAAACCGGTAAGTCTGGAAGAGGCCTGCGCCATCACAGCAAAAGCGTTGGAACTGCCGGATGGCTATATCCGAGCAGTGGATGCGGGACGTCCCATCAGCAGGGTGGGGTATTGTACCGGCGCCGGCGGGGACATGATTCGGGAGGCTTTGGATGCCGGATGTGATCTGTTTATCACCGGAGATTTGAAACTTCACGAAGCGCAGTACGCCAAAGCGATGGGTATTTCCGTCATTGACGCCGGTCATTACGGGACGGAAAAGATCTTTACCGAGAATTTCAGCAGGCAGCTGAGAGAAAAAGTCGGAGAAGACGCGGCGGTCATAGAAGCGATTTCCGACACGAATCCGTATATCAAATAATTAATTCTTGATTTTACAGACTTTTATTGCTATATTAGACCAAAGGGTAAGACAGACAATCGCGTGTATCTTCGGGATATATGAGGAAAGTCCGGGCTCCGCAGGGCGAGGATGCCGGATAACGTCCGGCGTAGGTAACTATAGGGAAAGTGCAACAGAAAGGACACCGCCGAACGGCACTGCCGTGGTAAGGTTGAAAATGTGAGGTAAGAGCTCACAGGGAGACATGGCAACATGCCTCTCGTGTAAACCCCATCCGGAGCAAGACCAAAATGGACTGATGGCTTCGGCCAGGTGGCGGCCCGTCACCGTCCGGAAGGTAGGTCGCTTGAGCCTGTCGGTAACGGCAGGACCAGATAGATGATTGTCAGATACAGAACCCGGCTTATGTCTTGCCCGATTATCCGATTGAAAACTTGACATCAGAATGTGAGTAGTGTATATTTAGAGCAGCAGTTAGCTAACGCTAACTTGCTGCTCTAAATATTTATAGGCAAGGATTATTTTTTTTAACCAATGAGTTAGCTAAAGCTAACTCAAAGAGGAGGACCCATGTCGGACGATACCATAGTTAGACACTGCGCGCCTACACTGGCCGGCCTCAAAACCGGGAATATATTTACTGTCGCGTTTCATTCGGAACAGGTACTCGATGAAGAACTGCAGCGCCTGGAGAAAGTATTATCAGCGAAGGGACTGCGGATCGTCAAACTGAGAGTTCGCGACGGCAGAGCTTTGATCTATGTTTACAGGCCCCACAGACTGCAGTCCGATCTGGTCGGCCACGAAGCGAGGGAAATACTCCGCAGATATGGTTATGACAGTGTGGACAGTCATTCCTGTATCCGGCGGCTTGTAGAGCGAATCGAAACACAGCAGGGGTTCCCGCATGAGATCGGTTTATTTCTCGGATATCCGCCGGAGGATGTGTCAGGGTTTATCGATTGCTGCGGTAAAAACTGCAAATTGTGCGGATATTGGAAAGTTTATGGAGATGTTCATGAGGCAGAGAAACGTTTCGCGAAATTCAAAAAGTGTACGTGTGTATACTTGAAATGCCTTCAAAAAGGCGTGTCTCTTTCGAGACTCGCCGTAGATATTTAATGCAATGTAATGATTCCACATCAGAAAGGAGAAACAATGAGTAAAGTCGCAGTAGTTTACTGGAGTATGACAGGAAATACGGAGAAAATGGCAAACGCCGTTGCAGATGGGGCAAAGAAGGCGGGTGCGCAGGCAGATGTGATTGAAGCATCAAGCTTCGGGCCGGATAAGATCGATGCATATGACGCCATTGGGTTTGGATGCCCGGCAATGGGTGATGAAGTGCTGGAGGAAGACGTATTTGAACCGATGTTTACAGCGTGCGAGCCAAAACTGAACGGCAAAAAGATTGCGCTGTTCGGGTCCTATGACTGGGGTGACGGAGAGTGGATGAGATCCTGGAACGACCGTTGTCAGGCTGCCGGCGCTGAAATGGCATGTGACTTTGTGATATGTCATCTGGAACCGGAACAGGACGGCATCACGGCCTGCGAACAATTAGGTGCCGCTCTCGTATAAGCGCAAAGCATAACGGAATATACGATAGGACTGCCGCTTTCGGAAACAGACTACCCGGAAGCGGCTTTTTATGTGTGCAGCAGGAAGGAATGGGACAGATCGCCTATGCAGAGGAAGGAGAAACGCCGGTCTTCAATGATGAATACCCGGTACAGTCCGCACAGGAAAACCTCACGGCTTCGGCTACTTATGTGCTGATCGCGAAAGCGGACGATGGATGGAAGTTCGTGACATGCT
>JAUMVD010000024.1 GCA_030530285.1 Bacillota bacterium
ACGAGAAAAGGCTCGCCTCCCGTTAAGGAGATGAGCCTTTGTCTACAGTCTGAGACCTTGCCGAAACGGCAAGGTCTTTTCACCTCTATAATATGTAATTATTTTTTCGCGCTGCGACGTTCCATCCATCTTTCTGCCGCGCGGCGCGCTGATCCATCCAGATGCGCGCCGATCTCGGCCTTTGCGCGATCGATATCTCTATCGCGTATCGCTTCATAGATTCTGGTGTGTTCTTCGTAAACCTCCGGAAGATTCTCCTCTTTGGACAGGGTGCTCCTTCTGGCCAGATGCACATAATCCTGATATGACTTCAGCACCTGCACGATGAATCTGCTCCCGGTCATCTGATAGATCATGCTGTGAAAATCTTCATTGGCCTGGAGAAGTTTCTCGTAAAACTTGTGTTCCGTATAAAAACTCATCAGGTCCAGCTGCTCTTTCAGGTCCTCCAGATTGTCGTCTGAAGCGTTTTCGATGGCCCAGGTTACAGCAAGCTCTTCCACCGCTTTGCGGACAGCATAAATATCTGCCATGTCCTTTTGGCTGAAGCCTTTGGCAAAGCAGCCTTTGTTCGGAATGTACTCGATAAGCCGCTCCCGCGCCAACTGCTTAAACGCATCTCTTACGGGAGTTCTGCTTACTTTCAGTTCCTTGGCTATTTTATTCTCGATGAGCTTTTCGCCCATCTCGTACTCGCCGGTGATGATTCGCGTTCTGAGAAGCTCCGCGACTTCTTCCGCCAGCGATGATTCTCCTGTTATGGATTGTTGCTGCATTTCGCACCTTCGTCACTGTGATCTCTAATTAGAGCAGGTGGTTCTCGATGACCTGTACGTCCGGTTTGAAGTCTTCAATCTGCAGGTAATATTCTGCTGCGTCCAGGAATGCCTGCATCGGAGCAAGGCCGATGACCTCTGTGCCGATGACGTTTACTCCATATCTGGCTGCTTCTCTTCTTACCAGTTCCAAAACTCTGTGAAGCGGCGTAACCATGAAGTTGGTCATATTGATGGATACCTGCGCTACGTTTCTGTCTTCCAGCAGGAGACCCATAGCCTTGACGCATTTGAATCCGCCCTTGACTTCTCTGATGATATTCGCGATCTTCTTGGCGATCTCAACGTTGTCCGTTGCCAGATTGATGTTGAACGCGATGAGTGGAGGTCTGGCGCCTACTGCGACGACTCCGCCTGTCGGATGGATTCTCTGTCCGCCGAAATCAGGGATCCACTTGTCTTCCTTGACCTTTTCGGCCATTCCTTCGAACTGGCCCTTTCTGATTTTAGCCAGGTTCTTTCTGTGTGGAGCTGATGCTGAATCCTCATAGAGGAATACCGGCAGATCCGCTTCTTCTGCGATTCTGGCGCCGACTTTCTTGGAAAGCTCTATGCAGTCTTCCGTTGTCGCGTCCTTGATTGGAATGAACGGCATTACGTCAACGCAGCCCATTCTCGGATGTCCGCCTTCATGCTTGGTCAGGTCGATAAGCTCCACGGCCTTCTTTGCCAGCTTGACGCTCGCTTCTTCACAGGCCTCAGGGCTTCCCATATAAGTGATAACTGATCTGTTATGCGTTTCATCTGATGAGTAGTCCAGCAGAGTGCATCCAGGTGTGTTTCTGATCTGATCAACGCATGCCTCGATGATCTCGTGGTTTCTTCCCTCACTGATGTTCGGTACGCTCTCAATAATTTTTGCCATATTTTCCTCCTAGTAAATTAATCATCTATCTTGCAAAAGCCCTACAGGCTTTCCTCGATCTCTTTTGCCAGTCTGTCCGCGATCTCCTGTCCCTGCTTCAGCATGCTGGCGCCTTCTTCTTCGCACTTAGCCGCAAAAGCTTCGTCCTTGACTCCCGGCAGATTGATCTTGACATTGAACCACGCGCCTCTCATGCAGGTCATGAAATTCAGCACGCCTACGCCAAAGTCGCTGGCGCAGTTGGTGTTGAAGTGTCCCTGAAGCCTGTCTGCAAGCTGCAGACCTTTGAACGCGTATTCCATAACACTGAACGGCACTTTCGTTGCCTCCAGCGTACCGTCTGCGATGGCCTTTTTTCTGGCTGCCTTCTCGTCAGGTGTTTCCTTCGGCATTTTGAACGCGGCAGCGATCAGGTTGTATGCGTCGGTATCTCTGTCGATGGATGCTGCCAGCTCTTCATAGAGCGCCGTTGCTTCTTCTTTAACGGCCGCGCAGTATTCATGTTCGTCCGCGTACTTTTTCTTTGACGTGGTCAGGTCGCATACCATCGCCATCAGTGCCGCGCCCTGAGCGCCTGCCAGCGCGCTGACCGATCCGCCGCCCGGCGCCGGTGCGTCTGACAGCAAAATGTCCAGATATTCATTGAGTTTCAGATCAATTAATTTCATATATACGATTCTCCTTCTTAAATCAATTCGCCTTTCTTGATAACTTTATCCGCAAGATTCGATCCGAATCTGTAGCAGACCATTTCGAAATCAGGCGCGTTCCAAATTACCAGATCCGCCTGTTTGCCCGGTTCTACCGTGCCTACTAAATCGCCTCTGTTGATGGCGCAGGCCGGATTGATGGTCACTGCCGTCAGGACTTCCTCCGGAGTAAGCCTGTACTTGAGGCATCCCAGATTGATGGCAAGCTGCAGGTTCAGTGACGGGCATGATCCCGGATTATAGTCGCTGGCGATCGCCACAGGGATACCCTTTTCGACCATTTTTCTGGCCGGCGCGTATGAGGCTCCCAGATAAAATGACGTTGCCGGCAGACACATCGCTGTGGTGCCGCCCTTTGCCAGTGCGTCCATGCCATCTTCTTTGATGGCGATGAGATGTTCTGCTGAAGTGGCTTCCATCTCTCCTGCCAGCTCCGTGCCGCCGATGGCTTCGATCTCATCCGCATGAATCTTTAAATCAAAGCCTTCGTTTCTGGCAGCTGTCATGTACTTCCTGCTCTGTTCGGCGTCAAATACCGCCTCCTCGCAGAAAATGTCGCAGAATTCCGCCAGGCCCTGCTTTCTGATCTCCGGTATCATCTCCTCACAGAGGAAATCGATGTACTCATCACCTCTGCCCTCGTATTCAGGCGGGATAGCGTGGGCGCCCATAAATGTAGGGACCACATCCATCTTGTGATTTTCCTTCATGGCCTTGATGACGCGGAGCATCTTCAGCTCACTGTCCATCGTCAGTCCATATCCGCTCTTTACCTCGCATGTGGTGATACCGAAACCCAGCATTTCATCCAGGAACGCGGAACTCTTATTGTAAAGTTCCTCCTCGGATGCGTCTCTGGTTTTTCTTACGGTGTCCAGAATGCCGCCGCCGGCTCTGAGTATATCCAGATATCCCGCGCCGGCGATCTTCATCGCCAATTCATGTTGTCTGTATCCTCCGAACACCAGGTGTGTATGTCCATCCACCAGGCCGGGTGTAACGAGTTTGCCGCCAGCATCGATCACCTGATCGAAATCGGCCTTATTGCTTTTGCCGTTTTCTGTGATTTCCTTGATCAGGCCGTCTTCGATGATGACTTCCGAATTGATGTACTTCTCGTTAAGGCCCTGTTTGCTGCCTTTATGGCTGTAGCTGCCTACAGGTGTCTGCAGGCAGCCGATATTTGTAATCAGTGTTTTCTTCATTGTCTCTCACATCCCCGGTTCTCGGTTACTATTTCACGAATTTATCAACGACATCGTCAACGAGGGCGTCCTCTGCGATATAAGGGATCGTGATGTGTCCCTTGCCCGCGTAGTTGGCATTGTATTCAACTGATGTTTCGATGGCGTGTTCATTTCTCGCCCAGTTTCTTCTGGCAACGCCGCCCATTACGTCCCACATCATCGCTGAGTGCAGGATCTTGTCAACTCTTTCGCTTCCGTCCAGCAGCAGACCGAAACCGCCGTTGATGGCTTTGCCGATTCCTACGCCGCCGCCGTTATGCAGAGCGCAAAGGCTCATGCCTCTGGCCGCGTTTCCGGCATAGCACTGTACCGCCATGTCAGCCATTACGTTGGAGCCGTCCTTGATATTTGATGTTTCTCTGAATGGTGAGTCTGTTCCGGATACGTCGTGGTGGTCTCTTCCCATCATGACAGGACCGATCTTGCCTTCTCTTACCAGCTTGTTAAATGCCAGACCGATGTCTCTCCTGCCTTCTGCATCCTGATACAGGATTCTCGCCTGAGTTCCTACGACCAGCTTGTTCTTCTCAGCATCTCTGATCCAGATCCAATTGTCTCTGTCCTGACCGCGTCTGTTCGGATCGATAACTTCCATAGCTGCCTGGTCTGTAGCTCTGAGGTCTTCCGGTTTGCCTGACAGACATACCCATCTGAATGGACCATATCCGTAGTCAAAGAGTACCGGACCCATGATGTCTTCTACGTATGACGGCCAAATGAATCCGTCCTTATCATCGACACCGTTCTTGGAAATTTCCTTAACGCCGGCATCGTACATCGCCTTCATGAAGGAGTTGCCGTAGTCAAAGAAGTAAGTTCCTCTCTCTGTGAGAGTCTTGATAGCTGCATAGTGTCTGTGCAGAGTCTTATCAACTTCCTGGCAGAACTTATCTCTGTTCTCATGGAGCATTTCTGTTCTTTCTTCGAACGTATATCCTACAGGGCAGTATCCGCCGTTGTAAACGTTGTGGCATGAAGTCTGGTCAGAGAGCAGGTCGATGTGGAAGTCTCTCTTTACCGCTTCTTCCAGCAGATCTACGATATTTCCGTGATATGCGATGGAGATGCCTTCCTTGGCTGCCAGTTTTTCTTCTGCCAGCTTGAAGACTTCGTCCAGATCATCATAGACTACATCTACCCAGCCCTGATCATGTCTGGTCTCGATTCTGGATTTATCTACTTCCGCGAAAATACCAACCGCGTTGGCGATGTTCGCAGCCTTTGGCTGAGCGCCGCTCATGCCGCCGAGTCCTGAGGATACGAATGTGTGTCCTGCCAGATCTCCGTCTTCCGGAACGCCCAGTTCCTTACGTCCGGCATTGAGGATGGTATTGAATGTGCCGTGTACGATGCCCTGAGGGCCGATGTACATCCAGCCGCCTGCCGTCATCTGTCCATAGTTGGCGACGCCCATTTCCTCGGCAACTTCCCAGTCTTCCAGATTGTCGTACATTCCGATCATGATGGAGTTTGTGATGATGACTCTAGGAGCTTCCGGCTTTGATGGGAACAGTCCCAGCGGGTGTCCGGATTCTACGACCAGCGTCTGTTCATCTGTCATTTCCTCCAGATACTTCTTGATGAGTCTGTACTGGAGCCAGTTCTGGCAAACCTGTCCGGTTTCTCCGTATGTTACCAGTTCATAAGGATAAAGAGCTACTTCGAAATCCAGGTTGTTATCGATCATGACCTGAAAAGCTTTGCCTGCCAGGCAATTGCCCTTGTATTCATCGATTGGCTTGCCGTAGATTCTGCCTTCCGGTCTGTATCTGTAAGCATATACTCTTCCCAGAGTCGTCAGCTCTTCCATGAATTCAGGAGCCAGTTTCTCGTGAAGTTCTTCAGGAACATATCTCAGCGCATTTTTCAGAGCTATTTTAGCCTGCGCTTTCGTCAGTCTGAATCCTCTGTCAGGAGCTCTTCTGATTCCTTCCTGAAATTCAGGATAGTCAGGGTATTCGTTATCCAGCTTGATCGTCATTGCTTTTGCGATTGCTTTGTTCTCTAACATGCTTTTCCTCCTTTATTTCAAAGTGGCTTCATAATTATCTGAGTTTTATTACCTTCTCGACTGCTTCAATGATAGAGTTATTCTTAACTACTTCGTCAAATTTCGCGAGTTCAGGTTCCATGATGATATCTTCCTCGATCGGATCAGAAATGGTTCTGATGAAATCGTAGGCTGCTTTGGTAGCAGGAGCCAGATTGTCAATGCCGTGCTCTCCCATTTCCTGTCTGAGCCAGATTGCCTGTGCCGCGGCGCTGAGTTCGATTCCCAGTACTTTCTGCGCGTTGTCCAGTACGAGAGCCGCCGTTCTGGCTGAAGTGGTACCCATGGATACGTGGTCTTCCTGATTTGCTGATGTCGGGATTGAGTCAACGCATGCAGGGTGGTCGTAGACTTTGTTCTCGGAAACCATGGATGCTGCCGCGTACTGCGCGATCATGTATCCGGAATTCAGTCCGCCGTTCTTTACCAGGAATGCAGGCAGTCCTTCTGAGAGCTGTGAATTGACCAGTCTTTCGATTCTTCTTTCGGATACGTTAGCGAGTTCTGAGATCGCAATCTTCAGGAAGTCAAAGGCCAGAGCCATCGGCTGTCCGTGGAAGTTGCCGCCGGATATTACTTCGTCACTTACCGCGAATACCAGCGGATTGTCCGTTACGGCGTTGATCTCTCGGGAAACCTTATCATATACATAAGCGATGGCGTCCCTTGAAGCTCCGTGAATCTGCGGCATACATCTCTGTGAATACGGATCCTGGACCTTTGTTTCGTGAAGCCACTTAGCATTCTCTGAACCGTCCAGCAGATCTCTCATGTTCGCTGCTTCTGTGATC
Organism: Bacillota bacterium; assembly: GCA_030530285.1. Classification (GTDB taxonomy): domain Bacteria; phylum Bacillota; class Clostridia; order Peptostreptococcales; family Anaerovoracaceae; genus Lentihominibacter. The sequence goes on from JAUMVD010000024.1 coordinate 6,500, forward strand.
TGTCCTTCCTGACCTCTGATGGCGTGGACCTTCGGGTCGTAGGCCTTGCGGATCGCGTGAAGCGCTTCGCCTGTCAGCGCAGCTGCGATGTCTGCCGTCTTGAGGAGCTGCATCGCGTCATACAGAACGTTGACGCCAACAGCTGTCATCATCTGTGTGCCGTTGTTAAGAGCCAGACCTTCTTTGGCTGCCAGTTCTACCGGAACGAGTCCCGCGTCATCAAAGGCTTCTTTGGCTTCTACCACCTTGCCCTTGTATTCGACTTTGCCCCTTCCTATCAGTCCCAGCGCGATACAGGAAAGCGGCGCCAGGTCTCCTGAAGATCCAACGGATCCCTTTTCGGGAACTATCGGAATGATATCTGCGTTCAGCATATCGATCAGAGTCTGTACTGTAGAAAGTCTGATACCGGAATATCCGCTTGCCAGCGCATTACATCTCAGCAGCATAGCTGCTCTGACATAATGTTTCGGATAAGGATTACCCATCGCGCAAGTGTGGCTCATGATCAGATTCTTCTGGAGCTGCGCTGTCTCTTCCTGTGAGATCTTAACGCTTGCAAATCTACCGAAGCCTGTTGTCAGTCCGTAGATTACCGCGTCTTTCGCAAGCTTGTCTTCGACATAGTCGCGCGCTCTGTTGATATCGATTTTCGCGCCTTCTGTCAGTTCAACCTTTTCGCCGTCTCTGCAAACTTTGATAATGTCTTCTACTGTCAGATTGTGTCCATCAATTCTAATAGTCATAACGTCTTCTCCTTTTATTTAATTAACCACCATTATATCTGCTTGTTACACATCATATAATGTTACATTTTGTACATCCGTGAGAACATTATACCCAAAGATAGTTGAAAATACTATACTTTTGACAAAAAATGGCAGCTCTGTAAAGAGGTATTGCTTTATCGCATTAAGTTACTAACCTGGTTGATTCTATAAAAAAACTACCGCATGATTACTGCGGTAGTTTTTTATCATTATCTGAGTTCTTATTCTGTCGTATAATTATCGAAATATCCCTGGATGTGAATGATCGGTGTTCCCTTATCTCCGGAACCGCTCGTCAGGTCACAAAGTGAACCGATGAGATCTGTCAGCTGTCTAGGCGTCGTTCCTTCTGATTCCATCTTTCCTACCAGGCTGCCGTCCTTTTCTCTGATCCTTCCCTGGATGGCTTCTTTCAGCGCATCTCCGCTGAGATCCGCGAAATCATTGTCCGCCAGATACTTGAGTTTCAGCTCGTTCGGAGTTCCTTCAAGTCCCGGTGTGTACGCAACGCCTACCTTCGGATCTGCCAGTTCCCATATCTTACCGACAGGGTCTTTGAAGGCGCCGTCGCCATAAATCATGGCCTCGATGTTCTTGCCTGTTTTTTCTTTGATCTGCTTCTGGATCTCGTCAACTACATACTGGCAGTCATCCGGGAACAGCTTGATCGAATCCTCTGTTGCCTTATTGGATCCCAGAAGTCCGAACTTGGAGTTGCATCCGCTGCCGTCAACCGGAGCGGTAAGAATATCATCCATGCCGAGTACGACTTCCGCGCCTTTGCTCTTAAGGATTCTCTTGCTTCTCTCTCTGGTATGTATATCACATGTGATGACGGTTTTCGTATAGTTCAGGATCTCTTCCGGGTGATTGGCAAAGACCACTTTCACTTCTGCGCCTTCTCCCTTGATGAGATCGCTGTAGTACTGAACATAGTCTACTCCGGTGAACTGATGCTTGTTTTCGCCGAAGAGTTCTCTGTATTTTTCGAGGCTGAGAACGTCGCTGTACGGATTGATGCCGGCTTCATCGATCTGATCCATTGTGATCAGCGCGTTGCCCACTTCATCGCTCGGATAGCTGAGCATGAGCACGATCTTCTCTGCGCCTTTCGCGATGCCCTTGAGGCAGATGGCGAATCTGTTTCTGGAGAGTATCGGCTGGATAACACCAACGGTCTTGCCGCCGGTCTTTTCCCTGACGTCCTTGGCGATCGCGTCTGTCGTTGCGTAATTGCCCTGAGCTCTTGCAACTACTGACTCTGTCACACATACAATGTCTCTGTCGCGAATCTCGAAGCCATCTGTTTCTGCCGCTCTTAAAACGCTTTCGACCACGATGTCCGCAATGTTGTCACCTTCGCGGATGATCGGCCCGCGAATACCTCTTGATACGGTTCCTACATTTCTTTCCATTTTTTTCTCCTTTATGTTAACTTATCAATATTTACAAAATTTTCCAATTGCTAATGTTTCACGTGAAACATCAACACGTCCAGCAGTCTCTCGAGCTCCTCATTGCTATAGAATTCGATTTCTATCTTCCCGTGCCTGCCGGTCCTGCACAGGTTTACTTTCGTGCCAAGCGCGTTCCTGAGATCTTCTTCAAGGCGCTTCTCGTCTGCAGTCTTCGTCTGTTTCTTCTTCCTGGAAGTTTTCTTCTTTGCGGAGCTTTTGCTCTCTCTGGCGAGAGCTTCGATCTGCCTTACGGACAAGCCTTCGAGCACCGCTCTCTCAGCCAGCGCGATCTGCTTGTCGATATCCTCTATCGCCGCAAGCGCTCTGGCATGTCCCATGGACAGCCGTCCTTCGGCGGTATGTTCTCTGACCGGCTCGCTGAGTTTGAGGAGTCTCAGGCTGTTGGTGATATATGGCCTGCTCTTTCCTACGCTCAGTGAGACCTGTTCCTGGGTCAGTCCGTATGTGTCTATCATCTGCCTGATGCCTTCCGCTTCTTCGATAGGATTCAGATCTTCCCGCTGCATGTTCTCTATGATTGCCAGAAGCATATTCTCTTCATCCGTCAGCTCCTTGACAATAGACGGAATCTCTTTCAGTCCGATCAGTCTGGCTGCTCTCCATCGTCTCTCACCGGCGACGATCTCATATCCTTTGCCGGATTTTCTCAAGACGATGGGCTGTATCAACCCGTGCTGCTGGATGGAGTCCGCCAGCTCTTGAAGCTTCTCTTCATCGAAACGCTTTCTCGGCTGAGAAGCGTTAGGCATGATATCATTTATATCAACATAAATGACTCCACCTTCCGCTGGAGTCTTTATGTCATCTGCCTTATCATCATTGTTGCTCTTATTTGTTTTCTTTTTTCTCGGCGCGCTTTCTGTGGCTGCCGGCGTTACCTCGGCGTCTCCAAACAGTGCGTCCAGTCCTCTGCCCAATCCCTTTGCCTTCTTCTGCGCGGCCATTTATCTTTCCTCCTCGGCTTCCAGAAACTCCTCCGCAAACTCAGTATAAGCTTTCGCTCCTGTGGATCTCGGGTCATACTGGATTACCGGCATGCCGTGACTTGGAGCTTCTGCCAATCTGACGTTTCTAGGTATCACTGTTGTGTATACCTTTTCTTTGAAGTATTTCTTTACTTCCTCTACTACCTGTATGGAGAGGTTCGTTCTGCCGTCAAACATACTGAGGATAACGCCCTCTATTTCTAAGGAAGGGTTAAGATTCTTCTTTACGATCTCAATGGTACTCATCAGCTGGCTGACGCCTTCCAAAGCATAAAACTCACACTGGATCGGGATCAATACTGAATCTACTGCTGTCAGTGAGTTGATCGTCAGTATTCCCAGCGAAGGCGGGCAGTCAACAAAGATATAATCATACTTCGGCTTAAGCACGTCAATAGCCATTTTCAGGCGCTTTTCACGTCCCGCTTTATTAATCAGCTCAACTTCCGCGCCTGCCAGTTGTACGCTGGCCGGCATGATATCGAGATTCGGCACGCCTGTTGGAATGACTGCTTCCTCCGGATGATGATCGTCTTCAATAAGTATCTCGTGTGTCGTGATGTCCAATCCTCTTTTAGAGATGCCAACACCGCTGGTCGTATTGCCCTGCGGATCGATATCAAGGATCAGGACCTTCTTCCCTTTCATCGCCAGACATGCTGCCAGATTAATGTTCGTGGTCGTCTTGCCGACGCCACCCTTTTGATTAAATATGGCTATTGCTTTCCCCATCATTTCCCTCCTTTTGTTTTAACAAAACATATTATATACTACCCCTTGAAGTTTCGCAATTGTTTCACGTGAAACAATTGGGTTATGATTTGTTAAGAATTTCCATTTATTTCCAGAGGCTTTCTGGATGGCGTACCCGCTTTGCGGGGATAGGTTTTCGGCGTCTGCCTGATCTTTTTCACATAAACCAGCTTGTGCTCAAACGGCACATCCTCAAACTGCGGCGTCATGATTTCGGCTTCACTTCCCCCGAGTATTTCTATGGCTTTTGCCGCGGCTTTGATCTCCGCTTCACAACCGGGGCCTTTGTACGCGATGAACGTTCCGCCGACCTTTAAAAACGGGAGGCAGTACTCCGAAAGCGTATTCATATTCGCGACGGCTCTGGAAACACACAGGTCGAAGCCCTCTCGATATTCTTTCCTTCTTGCCAGCTCTTCGGCCCTGCCATGAACGGGCGTAACGTTTGGAATTTCAAGGCTTTCGCACAGTTGCCTGATGATTTTGACGCGCTTGTCCAATGAGTCGGCCAGGACGAAATCGATGTTTTCGTACACCACTGCCAGAGGAATGCCGGGAAATCCGGCTCCCGTTCCGATATCACAGACCCGCTTCGCTTCTCTTACCTGCTGCGCACCCGCGCAAAGCAAAGAATCCACGAAATGCTTTTGGATGAAATCATCCCTGTCCGTGATGGCGGTCAGATTGATCTCTTCATTCAGCCTGAGGATTTCCGTCATATACTGCTCAAGTGTCCTGAGCTGTTGATCGGACACTTCGATATTTTGCTGTTTGAGAATATTTCTAACTCTATGCATTTTTACTGCTCCGTCTCATTTTCTCCAGATAAATAAGCAAAACGTTGATGTCCGCAGGAGATACTCCCGAAATTCTGGAAGCCTGCCCCACAGAAAGCGGTTTGAACTTGCTGAGCTTTTGTCTGGCTTCGATTCTAAGGCCATCGATTTTCTCGTACTCCATCTCCGGATCGAGACGCTTGTTTTCGAGGCGCTTGAATTTCTCGATCTGCTGCTTTTGCTTGATGATGTATCCTTCGTATTTGATCTGCACTTCCATCATGGTTTGCTGCTGTTTCGTCATCGCCGGACGTTCGTCATCGATTTCGGCGGTGTCGTCGTAGGTGATTTCCGGTCTCTTCAGCAGTTCGATCAACGCCGTAGCAGACTTGATCGGCGCGCTGCCGCGTGTCTCCAGGAAAGGATTGGCGATCTCGGGACTGATGATTTTTTTCTTCAATCTCTGGGTCTCCTTGTCCACCACCGCCTTCTTTTTAAGGAGTCTTTCGTATCTGTCCTGCTGCACGAGACCGATATCATATCCCTTGGCCGTGAGTCTGAGATCCGCGTTATCCTGTCTGAGCATCAGCCGGTATTCCGCCCTGCTGGTCATGATGCGATACGGTTCGTTGGTGCCTTTGGTCACCAGATCGTCGATGAGAACACCGATATACGCTTCGCTGCGGTCAAGAACAAAAGGCTCTTTGCCGTCTATCTTTCTCACCGCGTTGATCCCCGCCATCAGCCCCTGTGCGGCCGCCTCCTCGTAACCGGAACTGCCGTTGAACTGACCGGCGCAGAATAATCCGTCAATGCTTCTGTTTTCAAGGTTTATTTTAAGATCCAACGGATCGATACAGTCGTATTCTATGGCGTATGCAGGTCTTACGATCTCCAGATTTTCCAGGCCTTCGATGGTTTTATAGAATTGCTCCTGCACATCCTCCGGAAGACTTGAAGACATTCCCTGAATATACATTTCCTCAGTATATAAACCTTCCGGCTCGATAAAGAGCTGATGCCTTTTTCTGTCCGCGAATCGGTTGACTTTATCTTCTATGGATGGACAATATCTGGGTCCGACGCCTTCGATCTGACCGCCAAAGAGAGCTGACCTGTGGAAGTTCGCCCTGATCACGTCATGGGTCTTCTCATTCGTGTACGTCAGCCAGCACTTGATCTGGTCCTTCTCCAGCTCGTCATTCATAAAAGAAAACGGAACGACTTCGCGGTCGCCCTCCTGAGGTATCATTTTATCGTAATCTAAGCTTGAAGCCAGCGCTCTGGCCGGTGTTCCGGTCTTGAATCGTCTCATCGGAAGTCCGTATTCTCTGAGCTTTACGGCCAGTTCCGTGGATGGGGCCAGCCCGTTGGGACCGCTCTCGAAAACGCTGTCTCCAATAAAAATCTTACCCGCCAGAAATGTTCCTGTGGCAAGAATGACCGCCTTGCACCTGTAAATGGCGCCTGTTTTGAGTACCACGCCGCAGGCGGTTCCGTCTTCCATCAGAAGATCCACCACTTCACCCTGCTTCAGATCAAGGTTTGTCTGTTTCTCCAGCGTTTTTTTCATTTCAATGTGATACTGATTCTTGTCGGCCTGGGCTCTGAGGGAATGTACAGCGGGACCTTTGGCCGTATTCAGCATGCGGCTCTGGATAAAGGTCTTGTCGATATTCAGTCCCATTTCGCCGCCCAGCGCGTCGATCTCTCTGACGAGATGCCCCTTGCCGGTGCCGCCGATGGAAGGATTGCACGCCATCATGGCTACCGCTTCCAGATTAATGGAGAGCATGAGCGTTTTCTTGCCCAGTCTGGCGGCTGCCAGCCCTGCCTCGCATCCTGCATGCCCCGCGCCGACAACGATTACATCATATGTACCCATTGGGAATAATTCCATGTTTTTATCCTCTGTCTGAACTCTCTTTATTTGCCAAGACAAAATCTGGAGAATACTTCATCCAGTATTTCATCGTTTACTGTTTCGCCGATGATTTCTCCCATGTCATCAAAGGCATTTCTAACATCTATCTCTATAATATCCAAAGGCTCTCTGCGCCTGGTCATGTCCAGGGCATCCATCAGTGCGCCGTGGCTTTTGCACAGGAGGTCCGCATGTCTGACGTTGCTTACCATGATGCTGTCCTTTTGGGACACGTTTCCGCCATAGACCAACGCCTCGATTTTGTCCTCCAGTTCAGATACTCCCTGACCGGTAATGAGGGAGGTATAAATAATATCGCTATTAGGCGATATATCGGCGATATCCCTTGCCGTTACACGGTTTCCCTTATCCTGTTTGTTGAGCAGAATAATGGATTTTCGGGTGTTGATATGCTCGAAAATGTCCATATCTTCCCGGGACAATTCCTGACTGGCATCGATGATGAATATGATCAGGTCCGCCTTATTAAACGCGTCTTTGGCTTTCTCAATGCCGATCTGTTCGATCACATCACCGGTATCCCGGATCCCCGCTGTATCGATGAGGTTGATCGGGATGCCTCTGAGGGTCAGGGCCTCTTCTATGGTGTCTCTGGTGGTTCCCGGAATATCGGTAACGATGGCTCTCGATTCTTTGAGGAGACTGTTCATCAGAGAAGACTTTCCCACGTTCGGTCTGCCCACGATCGCAACTTTGATGCCTTCACGGATCATGCGGCCAGTATCGGCTGTAGCTATTAGTTTTTCAATCATTTCGCCTATTAGCGATATACTTAATTCCAGCTTTTCGTATGTGATTTCTTCGATGTCTTCGTCGGGATAATCGATATTTACGGTGATGTCCACCAGAAGGTCGATCAATTGATTTCTGATCTCGTTGACCTCCTTTGAGAGAGATCCTTCCAGCTGTGATATGGCCACATCATATTCCTTATCGGTTTTCGCTTTGACCACATCCATGACGGCTTCCGCCTGTGACAGGTCCAGTCTGCCGTTCAGAAACGCCCGCTTGGTAAACTCTCCGGGTTCACTCAGTCTGGCGCCGCGCTTTAACACCAGCGCCAGGATTTTTCTCAACGACACGACACTTCCATGGCACTGTATCTCAACCACATCTTCAGCTGTATATGATGCCGGAGCTTTCATATAAACCGCCAGCGCCTCATCAATGATCTCGCCCGTTTCCGGATCGCGCACCCTGCCGTAGGTTGCCCGCCTTACTTTGATTCCGCCCTTTCCTCCATGGGAAAATATGCCTTCTAATATTTCAAAGGCTTTCGGGCCGCTGATTCTGATTATCCCTATTCCGCCTTCGCCATAAGCTGTGGCGATTGCTGCTATCGTATCTTCCATCATGATAAAAAAGGTCCGCGCTAAGCGGACCTATGTACTACTTCTTAAGTTCGATGATAACTCTTCTGTATGGCTCTTCGCCTTCGCTTCTTGTTGTAATTTCGGAGTTGTGCTGCAGAGTAGCATGGATGACCTTTCTCTCATATGGGTTCATCGGCTCCAGTCTTACCTGCTTCTTGGTCTTGATTACCTTGGCGGCAAGCCTGTTTGCCAGCTGCTCGAGAGTCTTTTGTCTCTTCGCTCTATAGTTTTCCGCGTCAACAACGACCTTAATATATTTTTCTTTATCTTTATTTACAACAAGACTCGTCAGATACTGGATCGCATCCAATGTCTGTCCTCTCTTACCGATAACTGTCCTGGAATCCTTTCCTGCCATTTCAAGCAGCACCAGATCTTCACCGACCTTGGCGGTGAAGTCAAGCTCCAGACCCATCTTAGCGGTTATCTCCTTCAGGAAATCAAGGGCTTCATGCTCTTCAACTTCCTTAAGCGTGTTGATATCAACATCATCAAGAGCGATATTGACGCTCTTTGTCTTAGGCTTTGAGCCTTTATTCTTATTCTCCGATGACTTTTTATTCTGAGGTTTCTTTTCCTGTTTCTTCGCGCGTTTCTTTTCAGGTTTTGGTTCTTTATTTATTTCTTCTTTTACCTCTGGTTTTTCCTGAGGTACAGGCTTTTCCGGTTCTGCCGGTTTTTTCTTTTCTACGCGTACTCTGGCCAGCTTTGCTCCGATTCCCAGGAAGCCTTTTGATGGCTGTTCGAGTACAGTTACCTCAACTTCGTCTCTGGAGAGTTTAAGATCAATCAAGGCAAGCTCTACAGCTTCCTCTACATTTGATCCCCATTTTTCTGAATAATCCATTTGAATCTTTCCTCCGTATTAAGAGACTAATTATTTCTTGCTTTCTTTTCGATTTTTTCTCTAATTCTCTTTTCCTGCTGCTCTCTCTTGATTTTCTTTCTCAATGTCTGCATGTGGATATTAAAGAATATCTGAATGATCTGGCTGACTGCCCAATAAAGAGCAAGTCCGGATGGGAATGATCTGGCCATCCACAGAATCATGATTGGGAATATGTACTGCATCATCTTCATCATCGCTTCAGACTGACCTGCAGCGCCTCCCATCATTCCGGTGCTTGCGAGAGCTCTGTTCATTGTGAAGGCGAAGAATGTAGCAACGCCTGCAATGATCGGCAAAATCCATGGGTCAGGCTGGCTCAAATCGTCGATCCATATAAATGGTTCGTGAAAGGCGAATATCATAGAGTCGTCTGTCACGTATCTGATCGGATTTCTGAGCAGCGCGAAAAGTCCCATAATAATAGGCATCTGAATCAGCATAGGAAGACAACCACCCATTGGATTGAATTTTTCTTCCTTATACAATTCCTGCATCTTTATGTTCATCATTTCCTGATCATTGCCATATTTATTCTGTATCGCTTTGATCTTAGGCTGTATCTCTGACATCATAGCCGTAGATTTCGTCTGCTTGATATAAAGCGGATAAAGACACAGCTTAACGAATACAGTAAATATGATGATGGAAATTCCGTAGTTACCGATGAAACCATAAAGCATATTTAGCAAAAGCCCCATAGGCTTTGCAATTACGCCCAGTATAGTATACATTAAAAATTTCCTCCTATTTTAAAGGATCATACCCTCCCTCATGAAAAGGATGACATTTCAGAATACGTCTGATGCCCAGGTAACTTCCTTTAAAAATTCCATATTTTTCAAGTGCCTGAATAAAATATGTTGAACAAGTAGGATAGAATCTGCACTTTGCAGGAAAGAGTGGAGATATGAATTTCTGATAAAATCTTATCATCAAAATCATGATCTTTTTCATCGTATCACCTGTTACTAAACCAACAGTTTTCCCTTTTTTAAGGCACTTTCAATAGACCTGTTTACTTCATCATACTTTTTGCCGTTAATGCTTTTTCTGGCAATCAATATGATATCATAACCTTCTTTGATGCGGGAGCATATATGCCTGTAACTTTCCCTCATCAATCTCCTGGCTCTATTCCTCTGTACGCTGTTTCCTACTTTTTTGCTTGCTAAAAATGATATCCTGCTGTATTGAAGATCGTTCTTCCTAAAAAAAACAACTACATACCTGTCCGGGATAGAGTTTCCCTTTTTATATATCAACGAAAAATCTTCTTTTTTTCTCAGTATTTCCTTTTTTAGCATTTTTCTAATGGTTTGAGAAGTGGACTCTCATAACAAAAAGACCACATTTGCGGTCTCTATGCTGATAAAACTTTTCTTCCTCTTTGTCTTCTTCTCTTCAGTACATTTCTACCGTTCTTTGTTCTCATTCTCTTTCTGAAACCATGTTCCTTTTTTCTCTGCCTTTTCTTTGGCTGATAAGTCATTTTCATGATCTAAATTTCCTCCTTATTATTTCGCATAAATCTAAATTTCAAAATATGCACATATGCTTTAGTATTATACCCTTTCAAAAAATCAGTGTCAATTCATAATATCTCTAATTGCATTTATATCAACGGATAAATATAATAATCTTTACAAAAATTAATAAAAAAACACCACATATAGTTGCAGTTGTTGAAACCATGCACAATTTTTTCCACAGGTAGTGGATAACTATGACGAAGCATGAAAAAACAACAAATTTTTCTAAACTATTGCCTGTGGATAACTTTTTTTGATATTATATATTTATCAATTTTAAAGGAACTGAAATGAGTAAAAAAATAGATAATTCTAAGTGGAGAGATATTTTAAGTGAAATAGAAAAGATCGTAACCGGCGTAAGTTACAGGACATGGTTTTTGCCTCTGACTCCTTTGGAGATAGATGAGAAGGCTAAAACCATTTCTTTTGCTTGCAGTGACCGATTCAAAATAGATGTCCTCAATAAACAGGGACGATATATTCCTATATTTGAACAGTGTATCGACAAGGTCTACGGGCAGCCGTATAAACTGGAGCTTCTTTACAAGACAGAGGAAGAAATCGACAAAATCCTGAATGAAGACAATGATACCAATAAAACTTATCATGTCTATGATCCTGATGAATCCAATGAATTCAAAGAGGAATTCTATCTCAACCCGAGACAGAATTTTGATAATTTCGTCGTAGGGGCTAACAATAACTACGCGCATGCCGTTTGTCTGGCTGTTGCCGAAAGTCCGGCGAAAGTCTATAATCCGCTGTTCCTTTATGGAGGATCAGGTCTCGGCAAAACGCATTTGATGCACGCTATCGGCCATCATATCATGGAACACTATCCTGATATGAAGGTGCTTTACGTATCATCTGAAATGTTCACTACGGAGCTTTTGCAGGCCATAAGAGACAAAAGCTCAACTGCGAAAATCAATAATTTCAAGCAGAAATACAGAAATGTAGATGTCCTGCTTATCGATGATATCCAGTTCATTGAGGGTAAAGAAGCGACACAGACTGAATTTTTTCATACATTTAATACACTCTATGAACTGAATAAGCAGATCGTCATATCCAGCGACAGACATCCCAACAAACTGACTGATCTGGATGAACGTCTGCGATCCAGGTTCCAGTGGAATATCGTTGCTGACGTGCAGCCGCCTGATTTTGAAACGAGAGTCGCGATCCTGCTCAATAAAGCGGAAGACCAGGCAAAGGAACAGAATATCACAATAGATGAAGACTTCATGGAAGTCATTGATCTTCTGGCCGAAAAAATTAAATTCAATGTCAGAGAGATGGAAAGCGCTCTGACCAGAATCATCAGCTTTTCAAAGGTATTTAATCAGAAAATCACGGTCAAGTTTGCCAAAGAAAACCTGAAAGATATTTTTTCTGTAAGAGATGTAGATATCACCTGTGAAACCGTAAAAAAAGCGGTATGCAAGAAATACAATATCAAAATCACGGACATTGAATCATCAAAGAGAAAGAGAGAATTTACTTATCCGAGACAGATTGCGATGTATCTGTCGAGAGAAATGACGGACCTTTCCCTTCCTAAAATAGGAGAATCCTTTGGAGGAAGAGATCATACTACCGTTCTCCACGCGTGGGATAAGATCAATAAAGAAATCAAAACCAACCAGGCGCTCGCTGATGAGATAAAAGAACTAAAAGAATATATTCAATAAATCTATCAACATATATTGTTGATACGGGAAAACAATTTATCAAACGGTTTTAAACAATAATTTTCATTGTCATTTCAAGCCTTTGATGAGTTATCAACAGAATCAACAGTACCTACTACTATTACTACTATATATTTAAATAAAAGAATAAGAGGAGATTGATGTTATGAAATTCAGATGTTCGCAGCAGGCTTTGACAAAAGCTTTGAATACGGTTTCAAAAGCCGTTTCAAACAGAACCACATTACCTGTTTTAAAAGGTATCTTGCTGAATGCCTCATCAGACGGCAGACTCATGATCACAGCTTCTGACTTAGAAATAAGTATAAAGAAGGAAATAGAAGCTTCTGTTGAAGAAGAAGGTTCTGCAGTTGTTATGTCCAAACTATTCTGTGACATCATCAGGAAACTTCCAAACGAAGAAATATTAATAGAAAAGGTAAACGCCAATTCTGTAAATATCAAAACAAATTCTTCTGAATTTGAAGTGATCTGCATGCCGGTAGAAGAATTTCCTACGATCGGTGAAATAGAAGAGGGAAGCGAGAAAATCGTCTTTGATAAAGAAATTTTCAAGGATATGGTTCGAAAAACTTCCTTCGCGGCAAGCATCGATGAATCAAAAGGCGTACTTACCGGTATTTACACGGAAATCAATGAAGATGAAATCAATATGGTAGCGCTTGATGGATTCAGGCTGGCTCTCGTCAATGAAAAAATCAAAAGCAGCTCCGCCAATCATTTCATCATTTCTTCAAAGGGAATGAATGAAATCAGCAAGATCGCTGCAGAAGAAGATGATGAAAACGACATTGAAATCTTCCTCGGCACGAAGAAAGCTGTATTCATCATCGGCAAAACGGAAATCATCCTCCGAATCATGGAAGGTGAATATATTAAGTACAGAGATATTATTCCATCTGACAGTCTTACAAAAGCTGAAGTGGGCAAAGATGTCTTCGTTGAAAGTATCGAAAGAGCATCACTGCTGGCCAAGGAAGGTAAGAATAATCTGATCAAGATGACAATCAATGATAATATGCTTACCATTACATCCCGATCAGAAGAAGGAAATGTAAGAGAAGAAATTGCGATTGATAAAGAAGGAAATGATCTGGAAATCGGATTCAACTCCAAATTCGTTATCGATGTATTAAAGGCAATCGATGATGAACGAGTCACGCTTCACTTCAAGACGGGAATATCTCCATGTGTTGTAAAACCTGTTGAAGGAGATTCCTATGAATATCTTATTCTCCCTGTAAGGATACCTACAATGTAAGATGTATATTAAAGAAATAGAATTAGTAAATTTCAGAAACTATAAAGAGCAAAGCATATCCTTCAATGATAAAGTTAACATTTTCCTGGGCAATAATGCCCAGGGAAAGACTAACTTATTGGAGGGTATTTATTTAAATGCCTTCGGAAGATCCTTTAAGAATGTAAAAGACCGGGAACTGATCAGATTTGGAGAAGACTTCTGCAGGATCAAAACCATCATCAATCGAGATGACGAAGATGAAAAAGTAGAAATCGTAATCAGCAAAGATGGTAAAAAAGGAATAAAAAAAGACGGAATCAAGCTGAAAAGAACTTCCGAATTGCTGGAAGACTATCATATGATTATTTTTTCTCCTGATGATCTTAAGATCGTGAAAGAAGAACCGGAAAAGAGAAGGAGATTCATCAACAGAGAGCTTTGTCAGATCAGAAAAGGATATTTATCCGACTTTAATAATTACAAGAGAATACTGAAACAGAGAAATACATATCTCAAAGAATACAATGTTGATGAAAATGTGCTGGATATATGGGATCGGGAACTTGCCGGGTATGGCAGCAGAATCATAGAAAAAAGAAAAGAATTTATAGAAATGCTTGGTCCCGTATGCAGCAGTATTAATGAAAAGATATCCGGAGGCAAAGAAAAGCTGGATATCGTTTACGAGGCAAATGTATATTTCGACGATCATTTAGAGGATCATTTTTATCAGCTGCTTCTGGAAAGAAGAAAAGAAGATATTAAAATCAGAACTACCGGCAGAGGACCTCATAAAGATGATATCAAAATATCATCCAATGATATCGATATCAGAAAATTCGGCTCACAGGGTCAGCAGAGAACGGCTGCGCTCTCTCTGAAATTATCGGAAATATCCATTATCGAAAAGGAAACAGGTGAAAAACCCGTTTTGCTGCTTGATGATGTTTTATCAGAACTGGATAATGACAGACAGAAGTATCTGATCAATAATCTCGGTGATAACCAGATGTTTATTACGACGACAGATCTTACCCAATCGGTAGCCAGTGATATACCGAATAGTAAAATATATAAAATTGACAATGGTAACGTCGCGTTTAATGTATAAATAAAAAGCCTTATTAGACGATTACAGCGGTTTTTAATCGCTTAATCGTCTTTTTTATTAAAAAAGCACAAAATATTGTAAATCGGGCGATTTTATGCTACAATATACCGTGTTTGTGACCAAAATTATAAAAGGAGAATAAATAATGGCAAAAAACGACAAAATTCAACAGTATGATGCCGAGCAAATACAGGTATTGGAAGGGTTAGAGGCTGTCAGAAAAAGACCTGGAATGTATATAGGCAGCACCGGATCCAGAGGACTCCATCATCTCGTATATGAGGTAGTCGATAATAGTGTCGACGAAGCTCTGGCCGGGTTTTGCAATACAATCAAGGTAACGATACATAAAGATAACTCCATAACAGTAGAAGACGACGGCAGAGGCATGCCTGTGGACAAGCATCCTAAGATGGGAATTCCTGCAGTAGAAGTCATTCATACCGTTCTCCATGCCGGAGGTAAGTTCGGCGGAGGAGGATATAAGGTATCCGGAGGACTTCACGGTGTAGGCGCATCTGTAGTAAACGCGCTTTCCACGAGAATGGAAGTCGAAGTCAGAAGAAACGGCAAAGTCTACAGACAGGCATACGAATATGGAAAGACCGTAACACCTCTGGAAGAGATAGGAAACGCCAGAAAGACCGGATCAAAGAGTACATTCTGGCCGGATCCTGAGATATTTGACGATATCGTTTATGACTTCGAGGTTCTGGAAAGAAGATTGAGAGAAATGGCCTTTCTCAATAAGGGCATCAAAATCACCCTTAAAGATGAGAGGGCAGGGCAGCAGCAGGAAAAAGAATTTCATTATGAAGGCGGCATAAAGGAATACGTTCAGTATCTTAACGGCAACAAAAACCCAATTCATAAAGATATCGTTTATTTCGAAAAACAGGAAGAAACCAGAGAGATAGAAGTAGCGCTCCAGTATACGGACAGCTACAGTGAACTGGTGCTTTCCTATGCGAACAATATCAACACCACAGAAGGCGGATTCCATCTGCAGGGATTTAAGACCGCGCTGACCAGAATCTTCAACGATTACGGCAGGAAGGCTAAAATCCTGAAAGATAACGAAGAAGCACTGACCGGTGAAGATGTGAGAGAAGGAATCACGGCCATCGTTTCTGTCAAGCTGACAGAGCCGCAGTTTGAAGGACAGACGAAGACCAAACTGGGAAACAGCGACATGAGAGGATTCGTAGAGTCAGCGACTGCGGACTATGTTATGGCATTTCTGGAAGAGAATCCTAAGCAGGCAAAGGATATCCTCATTAAGTGTCAGAAATCCGCCAGAGCCAGAGAAGCCGCAAGAAAAGCCAGAAATCTGGCAAGAAGAGCCACCGTTCTGGATGGAGGTTCCATGCCGGGCAAGCTTGCGGACTGTTCCGAAAAGGATCCCGCAATCAGTGAAATATTCCTGGTAGAGGGAGATTCCGCAGGCGGCAGCGCGAAGGATGGCAGAGACAGAAAACGTCAGGCAATCCTGCCGCTACGAGGTAAAATCCTCAACGTCGAAAAAGCGAGACTGGATAGAATTCTCAATTCAGATGAAATCAAGAACATGATCACCGCATTCGGCTGTGGTATCGGCGATGATTTTGATTTGAGCAAACTCAGATATCACAAGATCATCATCATGACAGATGCCGACGTCGACGGCGCGCATATCAGGACGCTGCTTTTGACATTCTTCTACAGATATATGACGCCGCTTATCGAAAACGGCTATGTTTATGCTGCGCAGCCGCCGCTTTTCAGAGTGAAAAAGGGCAAGGAAATATACTATACTTACTCCGATAAGGAACAGGATGAACTTCTGGCAAGCCTTAAGGGAAGCAAGTATGAGATCCAGAGATACAAAGGCCTGGGAGAGATGGATGCCGGGCAGCTTTGGGATACGACGATGGATTACTCCAAGAGAACACTCATACAGATCACAGTAGAAGACGCCGGCGCCGCGGATGAAATCTTTACCACGCTTATGGGGGACAAAGTGCCGCCTCGTAAGAAATTCATTGAAGATCACGCGGTATACGCGAATATCGATGTATAAGAGACTTGCATAAGAAAGGAAGAAATACAATATGACAACGAATCTGCTTGAAGATCAGAGAATGATCCAGCATGAAATACACGATGAGATGAAAAACTCTTACATCGATTACGCGATGAGTGTAATTGTAGGAAGAGCTCTTCCTGATGTAAGAGACGGACTCAAACCGGTACACAGGAGAATCCTCTACGGCATGACCGGTCTGGGAATCACTCCGGATAAACCGCACAAGAAGTCAGCGCGTATCGTCGGAGAAGTCATGGGTAAATACCATCCGCATGGAGACAGCTCCATTTACGACGCCATGGTCAAGCTGGCGCAGCCTTTTGCGACGAGATACCCGCTGGTGGACGGACACGGAAACTTCGGATCTATCGATGGAGACGGCGCTGCGGCAATGCGATACACAGAAGCGCGAATGACGCCGTTCGCTCTGCAGATGCTCCGGGATATCGACAAGGATACCGTAGACTTCATCCCGAACTTTGACGAAGAGGAAAAGGAACCTGTCGTTCTGCCATCCAGAGTACCGAACCTTCTGATCAACGGAAGCAACGGTATTGCTGTTGGTATGGCAACATCCATACCACCGCACAATCTGGGTGAAACCATCGATGCATGCGTCAAGATGATCGACGATGAGAACTGCACGGTAGATGACATCATCAAGATCATCAAAGGCCCGGATTTCCCGACGGGAGCGCAGATCCTGGGCAAGAAGGGCATACAGGAAGCCTACAGAACCGGACAGGGCAAGGTCCAGGTGAGATCGGTCGCAGAGATCGAAGAGACAAAGAGAGGAAAATCACAGATCGTCGTAACCGAGATTCCTTATCAGGTCAATAAGGCCAGAATGCTTGAAAAAATAGGCGAGCTGGTAAAGGATAAGAGGATAGAAGGTATATCGGCGATACGCGATGAGTCAAACAGAGAGGGCATCAGAATCGTCATCGAACTGAAGGCGACGGCAAACCCTCGCGTTACCTTAAATAAACTGTACAAGCATTCGCAGCTGCAGGAAAACTTCAGCCTCATTATGCTGGCTATCGTCGATGGCAGACCTAAGATCCTGAACATCTACGAGATCCTCCATGAGTATCTGAAGCACCAGCAGGACGTCGTGACCCGCAGAACCAGATACGATCTGCAAAAGGCTGAAGACAGAGCCCACATCTTAGAAGGTCTGCGAATCGCCCTCGATAATATCGATGAAATCATCAAGACCATCAGGGAGAGCTATAACGACGCCAAAGAAAAACTGATGAAAAAATTCAGTCTTTCGGAGAAGCAGGCCCAGGCCATCCTGGATATGAGACTCGCCAGACTGCAGGGACTGGAACGCGAAAAAATCGAAGCCGAGTACGAAGAGCTTTGCAAGAAGATCGCATACTATAAAGAACTCCTGGCAGATGAGAAAAAACTCATGGGCGTCGTCAAAGACGAGATGCTGGAGATCAAGAAAAAGTGGGGAGATAAGAGAAGAACAAAGATCATCGCGGCGGAAGACGAGATGGACGAAGAAGACCTCATCGAAGAGAAGCAGGTAGCCATCACGCTGACCCACCGCGGATACCTGAAGAGAATCCCGGCTGACACGTACAAGACACAGAAGCGCGGCGGCAAGGGCGTCACAGGACTGACAACGCGGGAAAACGATTTCGTCAGAGCCCTGATCCTGACCTCGACCCATGACGAGCTCATGTTCTTTACCAACAAGGGTAAAGTCCACAAGATCAAGGCCTACGAAATACCGGAGGCAACCAGGACGGCCAAAGGCACCAACGCGGCGAACTTCTTGAACATGACCAGCATGGAAAGCATCACCACCATCATACCGTTCAGGAATTTCAGAGACGATAAGTATCTGATCGCGGTCACCAAGAAGGGAACCATCAAGAAGACGGCCATTTCCCAGTTCGATACCAACAGGAAAACAGGCCTCATCGCCATCAATCTGAAGGACGGCGACGAGCTGGTAGGCATCAAGCAGACGTCAGGAAACGACAATGTCATCATCATCACCAAGAACGGCAAGTGCATCTGCTTCTCAGAAGAAGACGTCAGACCGATGGGCAGAGTCGCCGGCGGCGTGAGAGCCATCAATCTCGAAAAGGATGATGAAGTGGTGGCCATGGAACTGGTGCAGAAGGACGAAGAACTCTTCGTCGTGACGAGCAAAGGCTATGGCAAGCGAACGCCGGTAGAGGAATACAAAGTCCAGGCCAGAGGCGGCAAGGGACTCCTGACCTATGACAAGAGCAAGTTCAAGAAGACAGGACATCTGATCGGCGCATGCGTTGTGGACGATGAAGACGAGATCATCCTCATCAACTCGGAAGGCACCGTCATCAGAATAGAAGCCAAGGGCGTTTCCAAACTCGGCAGAGCCACGCAGGGCGTCAAGATCATGAGGACCGGCGAAGACATAGAGATCATCTCCATGGCCAAGGTCATTCGTGAAGAAGAACACGAAAAGGACGCCATGCTGGCGCAAAAGCAGAAGATGAGGAAAAAAGCCGAAGCAGCCAGAGAAAAAGCCAAGGCCGAAGAAGAAGCATCCGATGAAGAACAGATAAAGCTGGACATATAAGCGTTGAAACAATACTAGGAGAAAGAGAATGAAACGAGTATTTTCGGGAGTACAGCCGACAGGCAACATACATTTAGGAAATTACCTGGGCGCCCTCAAACAATTTGTTGAACTGCAGAACGATCATGAATGCATCTACTGCATCGTCGATGAGCACGCCATCACGGTGCCGCAGGATCCGAAGGAACTGAGAAAACACATCCTCGATGTGGCGGCCCTGTATATGGCCATCGGAATCGACCCAAAAAAGTCTATCATCTTCGTGCAGTCGCAGGTTAGCGGCCACGCCGAGCTGGGATGGATCCTCTGCTGCAACAGCTACACGGGAGAGCTGAGCAGAATGACCCAGTTCAAAGCCAAGAGCGGCGGCAAGGAATCCGTAGGGACGGGGCTTTTGACCTATCCTGTGCTCATGGCGGCGGACATTCTTCTCTACGATACGGATGTGGTTCCGGTGGGCAACGACCAGAAGCAGCACATCGAGCTGACCAGAGATATCGCCATCCGCGTGAACAATAAGTACGGCGATACCTTCGTCGTACCGGACGGCAGATTCATGAAGGCGGGCGCCAGGATCATGGCGCTGGATGATCCGGAGCAGAAGATGAGCAAAAGCGCCGAAAACATCCACTCCAGAATATCCCTTCTGGACGAGGACAGCAAAATCAAGAAATCGATCATGAGAGCGACAACGGACTCCGATGGCGAGATCAGATTCGATCCGGAAAACAAGCCTGGCGTCAGCAATCTGCTGAACATCTATAGCGCCCTCACCGGCAAGACGGTGGAGGAGATACTGGCAGGTCAGAGCTGGAGGGGATACGGAGATCTGAAGAAGGAACTGGTAGCGGTAACTCAGGAAGCGCTGGCTCCCATCAAGCAGAACTACAATGAGATTCGCGAATCAGAAGAACTGATCAGAGTATTAAAGGACGGAGCGGAGAGAGCAAACGCCATCGCTGAGCCTGTTATGAAGAGGGTCAGAGACAAGTTTGGTCTGGGCATCTGATAAGAAAAATTGAATCAAAGAAGATAAGAAACGGGCTGTTTCGCCAAAGACAATCTGGCGAGACAGCCCATTATTTTATTTATTTTCGTTTACCAACGTCTCAACGCCGGAGCGGATGATCTGTTCAACCCTGTCCGCCAGCCGTTTTTCTTCAGGCCGGGAAAGCCCGGCGGTTTCAATCGGTTCGTGTACGATCACATCCACCCGGGCGCCTCTGGCAACGCCGGTTTCTTCAAACATATGATACGTTCCGTTGATGGATACCGGCACGATGGGCACCCCGGGTTTCGTCGCCAGCTTGATGGCGCCCCGCATGAATGGTCCGACCTGCGGACCGCGGCTTCTGGTGCCTTCCGGACAGATGGCCATGGAGAAACCATCGTTGATATACTCGATGCCTTTGTTGATGGCCTTGAGGGCTTCCCGCGGGTCATCGTTTTCGATGAAAACGCTCCTGATCCGCGGCATCCAGGAACCGCACAGCGGCATCTTGGCCAGATACTGCTTGGCCACGAATCCGAATTGAAATATATCGAAGATGGCGAAGCAGACCGGAATGTCCGCGTAACTCTGGTGGTTGGACATGATCACCACAGGACCGCTTTCGGGAATGTTTTCCCGTCCCTGCACGTGGAGGTCGCAGCCGATCTGATCTAAAATGAGCTTGCCAAATGTGGACGTGCATTCTAAGATCAAACGCCGTTCTTCCTCGTAATCACCTGAGGCCTTGGCGTTATCAATCAGCGGACGGTATTTGTTGTAATGTCTGACATCCTTAAGCAGCTTCAATGCCATGGGGATGTTTGGAATAATTTTCATGGTTCAGCTCCTAACGCAGCACCGCACCCGGCTCTCGGTCAAAGAAGTTGCTCTTGGCATATGTGGACAGAGGAATGCCGTAGCAAACGCGAACGCTGTCATCGAATATGCCCATTCTGAGCGCGGCCTTGCCGGCTGAGAACATGATACGGCTGTCGATTCTGTTGTCGGCGCAGACGGAAACGGCAGAGCCGACGGCGATGCCAAGATCCGTGATATTGAAGGCACAGCTGGCGCCGGCAGCCCTGTTGGCTGCACAATCGGGATGTCCGCAGTAACCGCAGTTATCCAGAAGGATCGGTTCATCCTTCGTTGCCAGAAGTACGACACAGTGACTGGCGTCTACGCAGCCTGCGTCTCTGTTAAAGAAATCCGCTCCGGTCTCCTCGTAGATGTCTCTCATGTGGCCGGCCAGGCGGTCCTTGTCCTCGCCGGTCACGATGACAGCGAGCAAATTGTCCAGGCCGTGACCCTTAGGCGCGGTAACCGCGGCGGCAACCATAGCTTCGGCTGTTTTCATGGCAGCCTCTCTGGCTGCGTCGTCTCTATTGATGATCATTATTTCCTCCTGCAAATAAAAGTTTTTGTCTGCTGATGTATTGATCAAAGGCCCGGCGCTTTTGTTCATCGCTGCCAAAGGCCATGAACGCGTGATAGGAATCGGGGACGGCTTTTGCCCCGGTCCACAGCTGGTCTGCGGTCATATCGCCGCCGATGATGACCAGCGTATTTGATTCGGCGATCTGGCGCGACATGTCGTCATAAAGCACGCCGTCTCCACAGGCGACGACGAGGCCTTTTGCATCTCCGGCAAAAGGCGACGGGTCTTCATTCAGTTCGTTCAGGATCTCATATTCCTGATTCCGGTATCCGTGTTCACCTGCCATTCTGACGATCCTGCCGACGCTCCTGCCATCGCGGCGCTGGATCTCTTTATCCAGGGAAAGGAACGCAAAGCCTTTGTCCTCCGCGATCTGCGCGGCGCGGGCTTCGATTGGCGCGCCGAAATAGCCGGTTACGATTATGAGTTCTTTATTCATCGTGAGGGGCTCCCTCCTTGCTGTTGTTTTTCGCCATTTTGATGAAGAAATCCGGCACGCTGTTCCAGGACTTGTCGCGTCTGGCCAGGTTGTTTGTGCTGGTTCCGCCGATATTATTGATGGCAGGGATGGATTCTTTGCCGTCGCGCATCCGCTCCTGATTGACCTGTTCGTGCAGGCTCTGGCTTGTGATGATCTCATCGCTGCCTTTGTCATGATCCTTTTTCTTTAATACCGCTCCGATGATTATCGCGATAATCACCACAGCAAGTACGATGCCCATACTAGTCATATCCGTTTCCTCCGTCAGCTCATTATATCATAAAACACTTTAGGAGGTGACGTTGACATACTCTCGGGCAAAAAATATAATGGTAATGATAGTTAGTGAAAAATAGTGAAAGTGAGCAGATATGAGTGATAATGCTATCAGACCGACTTTAGTCATCATGGCCGCAGGCATGGGTTCCCGATACGGCGGACTCAAGCAGGTGGATAAAATAACGGATACAGGCGAGATTATTCTGGACTTTTCTCTCTATGACGCGATGATGGCCGGATTCGACAGAGCCATCTTCGTCATCAGAGAAGAGCATAGAGATATTTTCAGGGAGCTGGTGGACGAGAGAGCCGGCAGATTCATGCAGGTGGAGTATGCCTACCAGTCTCTGGAGGATATCCCGGAGTGGGCGGAAGTTCCGGAAGGCAGGCAAAAGCCATGGGGAACGTCCCACGCCATACTCGCGTGCAGAGACCTGATCGACGGGCCTTTTGCCGTCATCAATGCGGACGATTACTACGGTCCGGGCGGCTTTGTGAGTATCTATGAGTATCTGACCACCCATAAGGACGGAGACAAGTACGCCTACTGCATGGCAGGCTATAAACTGGAGAATACCATAACAGAGAACGGCCACGTGGCCAGGGGCGTATGCGAGATGGATGACGACGGGTTCCTGAAGACCGTAACGGAGAGAACCAAGATCATGAGAAGGCCGGAAGGAATCGCCTACACCGAAGATGACGGCGAATCCTGGACGGTGCTGCCCGAAAACTCACTGGTCTCCATGAACTTCTGGGGGTTTACGAAGAGCATGATCGACGAGCTCAAAGCCGGTCTGGATGACTTCTTCAGAAACGAGGTCGCCGAAAATCCATTGAAGAGCGAATATCTCCTTCCGAAGACCGTTGACAAACTTATCCGGGAAGGAAAGGCGCAGGTCAAAGTCTTACAGTGCGGCGAGAAGTGGTGCGGCGTCACCTATAAAGAAGACAAAGAAAGCGTCCAAAACGAGCTCCAGTCCAAAAAGGACAAAGGAGAGTATCCGGAAAAGCTCTGGAAATAGGTGAGAATAGCCAGGAATAACCGAAAATAGCCGTGGAAACGGCTATTTTGTTTTTATTGCTTCTCTTCTTGCGTTTCCTCCTCGTCCGACGTCTCCGCCTTCAAGGTAAGGCCGGCAACGACAGAGGAGGCAACTTTTCTTTTTTCTCCATGCTTCAGGAAAGCAAAACCAAAACTGCAGAATACGATGGCGCCGATGAAGTTGACCAGCAGGTCCTTCATGGTGTCCAGAATGCCGATGTCCAGATAACCCCCATCGATGGTGTAGGTCTCACCTGAAGCCGTCTGTATCACCGTGCCCGTAATATCCTCCACACGGATGACTTCCTGGCTGTGACTTGGATCCAGGGTGACGGACTGGAAGTGATCGACCACGAAGTCTTTTTGCATGTCCTGATGCAGGAAGATATCCGCCCCGCACTCGAAGAATTCCCAGAGGACGCCGATGGTCATGGAAAAGCAAAAGGCTACCATGGTCAGATACAGAGGTGACAGATTGATGTTCTTATTGGTCCGGTTCAGCAGTTCGACCGTCGAGAAGCCGACGGCTGCGAAGAGGAATCCGTTCAGGGTGTGAAGCATGGTATCCCAGATCGGGAATTGGGTGTAGAAGTGTCCCAGCTCGCCCAGGATCTCCGCCGCGAAAATGAAGCAGTAGATGATCCCTTCAAAGAGAGCCGGAATCTTGAGCTTCAGTGCCTCTTCCAGCAGACTCGGTATGAAGAAGAGCGCCAATACCAAAAGGCAAGTAAGCGTCGTATCGAAATTGTGGAGCATGACGGATCGGATCATGATCAGGACGACAAAAAGCCGCAGAATCGAATAGAGAATGAAAACTCCCCGCTGCTCCTTGACGTTGTTTCCCAGGTGCCTGATATACTGATTTGGCGTTCTCATTTTCGGCCTCCTTTGTTTACTGTCTGGCATTATTATACCAGTTTTTCTGTTTATACTGCATTATTTTCTGCAATCGAATTTGTATTGTTAGTTATGAGATGCTATAATGTAGTCGAATTCGTGACAATTATAATAATTGAGAAGGGAAGTCGGTGAGATTCCGACGCTGTGTCTCAGCAACCGTGAAGTCCGTATATCTGACAGGCTGTGTGTTAAATCACAGGTCACTGGAGCTTTGCTCTGGGAAGGCGCCTGCAGATACCCGCAAGGGAACGGATCAAGCCGGGAAACCTACCGGATTCATTTAAGTTTGTCTTCTGAGATAGGCGACATGGCCTTACATGCACTCGGAAGAAGTGCATTTTTCTTTTGGAAAATGCGTGTTAATTGTTTTATGTGAGGAGGAGAAATATGACACAGAAAGGGAAGAGAGCATCCAAGCTGACTGCAATACTGCTCTCGCTCATGATGGCGGTGGTCTTCATGCCGACCTTTGCCTTTGCGGCGGATGCGGCGGATGACATCACGGTCTACATGACGATCAGCGACCAGGGTGATCTGGCGGAGGCCAATGACGGCAGCGCCATGGCCTGGAAAGAAGTTACCGTAAAGGACAACAATTCGGATGGCGCGTTTACCTTTGACGAGGCGCTGGTGGCTGTTCATGAACAGTACAACAGCCCGGATGGATTCGCTACGACTTCAGCTGGAAGCGGCGCAACGAAAATCTGGGGAGAAACAACGCCGCATAACGATTTCTTTTTTACCAATAACGGCACCGCCATACCGAACGGAATAAAAGCGGATACCATCAAAGCCGGCGACCATCTCATGGCGGCCATCTTTGACGATCAGGAATTTGCATCCGACTACGTTGCAAACT
>JAUMVD010000025.1 GCA_030530285.1 Bacillota bacterium
GGCCTCTATGGGCCGTTTTCACTCAATATGTGGAATTTACCTTTTCACTCAAGCTGACTTCCCGTATGATATTTATTTAGACGTATGGTATAATCATGCATAGGGGAAATGGATCATATTGTTAACGGGATGAAGGACTTTGTTCCGGGAGGTGCATATGAGAATTTCAAGGCAGAACAAAATACTCGATCTCATCGAGAAATATGAGATCGAAACACAGGACAAACTCGTGGAGCTTTTGAGAGATGTCGGCTATGACGTCACTCAGGCCACTGTTTCACGCGACATCAAGGAGCTTCAGCTGATCAAAACACTGTCTTCTTCAGGGCGGTATAAGTATGCTGTTCTTTCCAATCAGGACGGCCCGGTTTCTGAAAGATTCAGGGACATTTACCGCAAGTCCATCACATCCATCGCGCAGTCAGGCAACATCGTTGTCCTGAAGGCTCTGTCCGGATGCGCAAACGCCGCCGGGGAGGCTCTTGACTCTCTGGGGCTCACCCACGTCATCGGCTCCGTAGCCGGCGATAACACAATACTGCTGGTTGTTGACGATCCTGCCAACGTCGATGAAGTAGTGGAAAGACTTCAGGAAATGCTTGAAAAATGATCAAACATATTAGCATCAAAAACTTCGCCATCATTGAAAACGTCCAGGTGGATTTTCATGATGGCCTTAATATTATTACCGGCGAGACAGGAGCCGGTAAATCTATTGTGATTGAAGCCATCAGTCTGGCCCTTGGCAGCCGGGCCGATACCACTTTCGTGCGGTCCGGTCAGGATAAAGCTCTGGTACAGATGGTGGCCGATCTGGACGGGCAGGAATATATCATCACCCGTGAGGTCTCCGCTTCAGGCAGAAATACGTGCAGGATTAACGACGAAATCGTGACGCTTGGCACGCTCAGCAGCCTTTGCAAAAAAATCGCGGACATCCACGGACAGTACGACCACCAGTCACTGCTGGATCCTGAGAACCACATACAGCTTGTGGATCTGTATCATAAGGAAGAAATCGATCCGGCCAAAGCGGACGTCAAAATGCTTTATGACGAATATACTTCTCTGAGAAGCGAACTGGCGGCGCTTAAGGCGCGCCTTGCGGAAAGCAAGCGCCAGAGGGATTTCATGGAATTTGAGCTCAAAGAAATCCGCAGCGCTGATCTGAGTATCGGTGAAGATGAGGATCTGGCAGAGAGGATCGCCCTGCTCCAAAACAGCGAGCGGATCTTTGAAAACCTAGCGGGTGCCTATGACATCTCTTCTGAGAACGAATACAGTTTGCTGTCGGGAATGAAGCAGGTCTCCGACATGCTCATGGAAACCGAAGGCTTCTCTTCCCAGCTCAAAGACCTCAGCGACCGCGTATCCAATCTGTATTATGAGTTTCAGGACGCATGCTCTGAGATCCGTGCGTGCCGCGACAGCACGGTGTTCTCCGCCGAGGAACTGGATGAAGCGATATCCAGGCTGGAGCTTTTGGAGCATCTGAAATCCAAGCACGGACGCAGCATTCAGGGACTGTTGGATTACGCGGAGGAACTTGAGAATAGTCTCGACAGCATCGACAACGCAGATGAACGTACAGGCGAGCTGGAGGCGGAGATCAAAAAAATGCGCATCGCCCTTACCGGCGCATGCAATAAGCTCAGCGACGCGAGAAAAAGAGCCGCCGCGCAGCTGCAGGAACTGATTTCCGACCAACTGGCGCAGCTGAACTTCCATAACGCTGAATTCATGATCGACTTCCGTTCCACCATGGAGGGCGAGGCAAAAGAAACCGGCTTCACCCCCGAAGGCACGGATATCGTGGAGTTTCTCATCAAGACGAATGTAGGAGAACCGCTGAAACCTCTCAGCAAAATCGCCTCCGGCGGTGAGATGTCAAGAATCATGCTGGCGTTCAAAAAAATCATCGGCGACTACGACCAGATCCCGACCATGATATTCGATGAGATCGACAGCGGCATCAGCGGCATCGCGGCCAGCGTAGTGGGACGAAAGCTAAAAGAAATCGCCGAGAAGCACCAGATCATCTGCATCACGCATCTGCCGCAGATCGCGGCCTACGGCACGCACAATTACATGATTTCCAAGCAATCAGATGACAGCATGACGTATACTTCCGTCAAGCCTTTGAACGAAGAGGAAAAGGCTCTGGAGATTGCGAGACTTCTAGGCGGAGATAACGTGACGAAGACCACTCTGGCATCGGCCAGAGAGCTGATCGGGGCTTCATCATAGCTGTCTGTATGCAAAAAACTGCTGCAATTTGCAGCAGTTTTTGTTTGCTATTGTTTCGAATGAATTACTCAGCGTCTTCAGCTGGTGCTTCTTCTGCTGCCGGTTCTTCAACAGCAGGAGCTTCTTCGGCTGGTGCTTCTTCTTCAGCAGGAGCTGCGGCTTCTGCTTCAGGATCCAGAGTTTCTCTGATGCTCAGGCTGATTCTTCTTCTATCCTTATCGATCTCGAGGATCTTAGCGTTTACAGTCTGTCCGACTTCCAGTTCGTCGTTGATGTTGCCCACTCTCTTATGAGCGACCTCTGAAATATGTACCAGTCCGTCAAGACCAGGTTCCAGTTCTACGAAAGCACCGTATTCCTTGATCTGGACTACCTTACCTTCGATAACCTGTCCAACTTCGTACTTCTCATCGATTACTGTCCAAGGCTCAGGTGTGTTCTGCTTCAGTCCCAGTGAGATCTTGCCCTTCTCTGCGTTCATGGAGAGAACCTTGACATTGATCTTCTGTCCAATGCTGAGAACTTCCTGCGGGTGCTTGAGCTTGCCCCATGAAATCTCTGAAATGTGGAGCAGTCCGTCGATACCGCCGATATCAACAAATGCGCCATAGTCAGTAAATCTCATGACTGTACCTTCGACAACATCACCTTCATTGAGCTTTTCCCAAATCTCAGCGATGAGCTTTTCTTTTTCTTCTGCCAGGAACATCTTATGTGAGAAGACTGCTCTGTTTCTTCTCTGGTCAACTCTGGATACCTTGACTTCCATCGTCTGACCAACGAATTCCTCTGCATTTTCTACATAGTGGTCTGAAAGCTGTGAAAGTGGAATAAATCCGGATACTTCCTTATATTCGGCAATAACTCCGCCATTTACCGTTCTGGTAACCTTGACTTCCAGATTTGTTTTATCTTCAAGCGCCTTGACTATCTCATTCCAGTTAGCGCTGATTTCTAACTTTTTCTTGGAAAGTAAGATGCCACCATCTACATCATCTGTCTTGATTACTTTCGCCTGGATCTCATCATCCGCCTTGAATACATCCGCTAAAGTCTGGCCTTCTTCAAGGCTGACTTCGCCTATTGGCAGGATTCCATCCTTCTTACATCCTAAATTAACAATAACTTCCTTCTCGTTTACCTGATGTACTTTACCGGTAACGATTTCGCCACTTCTTGGTAATCTGAGAGACTTGTCGATATCCTCCATCAGATCATCCATCGTCAGTTCTTTGTTTTCAAGTGTTGCATCACTCATGTTGGCAATAACCTCCTTAATAATGCTGTCTGGCGTTGATGCACCAGTCGCTACTCCTATTTTATTACATTTCATTAGGTCATGCAATGGTAAATCATCTATATTTTTGACAAAAAATGTATTGTCACAGTGTTTTTTTGCGATTTCAAAAAGCTTTCTGCTATTGGAGCTGTTCGCGTCTCCTATGATGATCATGGCATCGCTCTCTTCGGCCAGCTTCCTGCATTCGCTCTGTCTCGTGCTGGTGGCGTTGCATATGGTATCGTGCAGTTCCACAGGAACGCAGGCAGCGTCTATGACATCTTGCAAAGTCTCTCTCTTGATGGTGGTCTGCGCCACGACAAAGACTTCCTCAGCCGGGCTGGTCTCAAGCGCCGTTTTCATCTCATCCGCGGAGGAAACGATGATCGCATCGCCGCGGCACCATCCCGCTATGCCCCTGACCTCCGGATGATCGGCGTTTCCTACGATCACTACCTGTTTGTCAGTCCCCTCGACAAGCTTATGGATTATCTCAACAAAAGGACACGTAGCGTCTACGATTTGGAGTCCCATCGCCTCTGCCCTGTCATAAAACCCTCGCGACTCCCCGTGGGATCTGACGATGACGATGTCTCCCTTTCTGGCTTCACTCAGGTCGTCGATGGCTCTGATTCCTTCCCGCTCCAGCCTGTCGGTCACGATTTTGTTATGGATCAGCTGCCCCGCCGTATAGACCGACGTCCCTTCCGGAGCTTTTGCTGCTGTATCCTCCGCCATCTCTATGGCGCGCTTCACGCCAAAGCAAAAGCCTGCGCTATCCGCAACCTTTATCTTCCTGTCTGCCGCGCTTATCTCACTTGCCATGTTTATCGATCTCCTTCAGGGCTTCCAGATGCTTCTTAAAGGACGCCTCACTGCCGTTGGAAGTCGGTTTATAATACTGGACCCCTTCCCGGTACAAATCATCCGGCAGATACTGCTGCGTCACATATCCGCCATAGGCGTGGGGATATTTATACCCCTGACCTCTGCCGAGCTTTGATGCTCCGCTGTAATGGGAGTCCATAAGGTGAGCCGGCACGTCGTCGATCTTACGGGTATGGATGTCATGCAGCGCCGCATTGAGAGCTTCGTTCGCCGCGTTGGACTTAGGGCATGACGCCATGAGGACAACGGCCTGTGCCAGAGGTATCTGTGCCTCGGGAAATCCTATCATCTGCGCCGCCTGCACGCATGAAGTGACTATGCTTATAGCATTCGGATAAGCCATTCCTATATCCTCGCTTGCCATTACCATGAGCCGCCTGCCGATCATCATCTCGTCCGCGCCGCCGTCGATCAGTCTGGCCAGATAATGCACCGCGGCGTCCGGGTCGGAACCGCGTACCGATTTCTGCAAGGCGGACAAAAGATTGTATTTGTCCTCTTCTTTGTCGTAAAACGTCGTTTGTTTTTGCATCGCTTCTGAAACGATGGCTCTGTCGATCGGCTGTCCCTCACTCAGATTGTCGACGATAAATCCCAGGGCGTCCAAGGCAACGCGGCAGTCCCCTCCCGCCATCTTGGCCAGAACGGTCAGCGCGTCTTCGTCGTATTTGACGTCAAGTCCGCCAAAGCCTTTGTCCCTGTCAGAAAGCGTGCGTTTGAGGATGATCAGGATATCCCGGTAATCCAGCCGTTTGAATTCATATATGTTTCTGACTCTGCTGAGTATCGCGTTATTGATAGAAAAATACGGATTCTCGGTGGTGCTGCCGATAAACTTGATCACACCCTCTTCGATGGCTTTGAGCAGGGAATCCTGCTGGAGTTTGTTCCACCTGTGGACCTCGTCAACATACAGGACCGTCGTTTCCTGCAAAAGCCCATTGAATCTGTCGGCTGCGTTTTTGAGGATCTCCTTCAGCTCCTTGGTGCCTGTGGTTGAGGCGTTGATCTCCACGAAGCTGCCGTCAAGTTCGCCTGCGATGATTCTGGCCAGCGTCGTCTTGCCGGTGCCGCTTGGTCCGAAAAATATCGCCGATTCAAAGGTCTTGTTGATGATGGAATTATAAAAAAGAGAGCCTTCATACATGAAGTGCTTTTGCCCGACAAAATCCGCGATTTTCGTCGGCCTCATTTTTGTAGAAAGTGGTATCATTGGAATCTCCTTTCGCCATACTCCGTTATTATACAAAAAAGGCGATGCTTTTACAAACATCGCCTTTGATCTTACCGCTGCGCGGTCAAAGCCTTTGCATCAGTCAAAGAATGTCTCGGTCTTCTCCTCCATGAGGTACTTGTTGAGAGTAGCTTCTACATCAAGCTCATGCTCAGGAAGAGGTGGATCTTTCTTCTTGCCGACGAAGTAAATGATAATGCCGGCAACTATAAGGATCGCGCCGCCGATCGCCAGACCGGTCTGTACCTGAGGGATAACGTTTCCGAAAACGTCATAGTCATCAGGACCCCATTCGCCCCAGCTGATCTCATACCATCTGAGCCAGAACTGTCCAAAGAATGCCATCACGCCCGCGCAAAGCGCAAACACGCCGATTCTTACTGTGTCACCCTTGGCGATTCCGAATCCGTTGGTTGGGTTGCCTTCAGGATCGTTGACCGAAAGTCCTCCGCATATCTTCTTGAACAGGATGTACGCGATAGGTCCGGAGCAAAGAGCCATCAGACCCGTAGTCAGGTAATCCGTTCCATTGATCAGCAGAGCTATTATGGCGATAACGATCGGGAATCCGCAGTAGAATATGAGAGCCTTGTTCCCTCCAGGGATTACGTAGAGGTTTCTCTTTTTTCTCTCCGGTACCGGCAGTTTGTGCCTCAGCTTGATTACCGAGATCGGCAGTATTATATACAGTGCCAGCATGAATACGACTTCCATGGAAACGAGAGTCGTGAAGTCAGACTGTGAAAGTATATAAGTTACAATTGCCAATGACAGGATGCCTACATAAGGCACGCCCCTGTTTTTGCTTACCTTTACCAGGAACTGAGGACAGAGATGGTCGTCCGCCAGAACGAAGAACCCTCTGGAGCCTGATGCCAGATAAGTATTGAATATCGCGCACTGTGATATGATGGCGATGACCAGGAATACATATCCCCATGCCTGACCGAGATTTGCAGTCAGTACCGTAGCATATCCTACATGATCTCCTGAAAATCCGCCTTCTGTGGACCACATTTCCCATGATCCTTCCGGCAGTGTTGCCAGACCGCCCAGTGTAGGCAGAACATATGTCAGCGCTACCAGCGGCATTGCGATTTTCAGTCCCGTAGGGATAACCTGCGGATTCTTGACTTCGCCAGCCATATTGGAAATACATTCATACCCGCAGTACATCCATATGCAGATGCAAATGCCGCCGCCAAGACCATCGATAAACGTATAGTCTTCAGGCATGAACGGCTCCACCGGGTTGGTGTTCCAATTGACGAATCCCACGATTGCAACCAGCAGGAAGGCTGCTACGATCAGCAGTGAAAGTACCGTACTTACGCTTCCTACTTCCTTGAGGCCCAGCAGGTTTACGATGGTAAAGATCAATATCATACCGATCTTAAGAGCCTGATCTGCCAGTGTTGACATCGGGATCAGCTGGCTCACATACCCTGATACGAGAGCAACGTAAACACCATTTGTGATGTATGTGGAAACCGTTGCCCACCATCCTGTCTGGAATCCCCAGAATTCTCCAAAAGCTTCTTTGACCCAGACGTACACGCCGCCTTCTGACGGCATTACCGATGAACACTCCGCTACCAGACTGCTGATCGGATACGCCCAGATAAATGGAAATACACACAACAACAGTATTGTCATACCAGGTCCCGCTTCAGGTATCATCTCTTCGATACCAAAAGCTCCGGCTGCAACAAGACAATACAGCATGAACACGATACCGGATACTTTGATATCATGTTTTTTCAGCCCCGCAACGCCTTGCAGCTGCGGTGTATTCGGTTCGCTCATAAATAACAAGCCTCCTTTTGCAACAACCTCTAGTTTAAACAATAATATGTGATAATTACGCACGATTATGATACCATATATGCCAAAAAATTACAACGCAGTGTCCGCAGGCAAATTGCGACAAAGTCGGTAAGCAAATTGCGACATTTCGTGCAATTGTCAATATGCAAATGTCTAAAAAAAAGTGCGCAAACTCCTTTTCACACATATTCCTTTGCTGGTTACGACATTTCAAGGCCAATAAGGATTGATTCTGTCGTAAGCTTTTGCTGTTGCCTCCTGCCTTTGCTTAAATTACGACATTTCGAATTCTAATCTGATTAAAAATGTCGTAATTTGCTTTGGCAAACAGAATGTTGACATACGAAACGCAAAAATGGTAATATATGGAAGCTAACCGTTGTTGTTGCATAACTATTTTGACACGGACCAAAGATATGGACAGAATGAATCCCGATTGTAATGACATGATACGTTCCCTGCGTATTGCTTTTGATCATCATCCTGATCTTAGTATGTCTCTGAAGCGCATCCGAGGTATGCTTTCTCATCTTCCGGGCGGCAATCTGCAGATAAAACATTACCGCGGAAGAGTGAGCTTCTTCGAGAAGTCGGGGAATACAAGCGCCTATCTGCGCAAAGACTCCGAACAGCTTTATCAACTGGCTCGCAAAAGATATCTGATTGAACTGATGAAAACCATGGAGGTCGTTATTGCCAATCCATTGGGATCTGACAAATGGCACAAGCAATTTGAAAGAGTAGCTAAGCTCATTCACGATTACGACGCGGGCAATCTGGACACTCTGAGAATAGTGCTTACGTCAAAGCAATACGAGGAAATCATAAAGACGCGGATCATACCGCGCCTTTGGTTCTAGTTATTCTTAGTTCCAGTACTCTGTCTTCTGCTTCAAACCGATGCTGGATGCCTTAAAGATAGGATTCAATCCTTCAGCCTTTTGCTTCCTGTAATCGTCCAGACATCTGAAGGCGATGCCGCCCAGAATAAGAATGGACGGAACGTTGGTGATTACCATCAGTCCCTGCATCATATCCGCGATATCCCAAACCAGGCTTGCGGAAGCGACAGCGCCCAGCAGAATCAGAATAGATGCTACGATTCGCATGATCACCAGTTCGACTTTGGATGCTTCTCTGTTGATAATAAACTCATAGCAGCTCTCACAGTATGAATAGTTGCCAATAAGCGTCGTGAATGCGAAGAAGCACATGGCGATCGCGATGAACGCAGGTCCGAATCCGCCGAATACCGACGCGAGGGAATCCTGAACGTAACCCGCGGCGTTAGGACCGTCCGGCAGATTATACGCTGCCAAATCCACTTTTGTGGACAGGCACATGAAGGCTGTTGCCGTACAGATCAGCAGAGTATCGATGAATACGGAAAGCATCTGTACCAGTCCCTGCTTGGCCGGGTGCGATACGTCTGCTCTGGCCGCGGCGTTTGGCGCGGAACCCATACCTGCTTCGTTGGAGTACAGTCCCCTCTTCACGCCGTACATGATGCACGATCCGGCAAAGCCTCCGAAAATCGCCTCGAAATCAAAAGCGCTGCTGAAGATCATGCCGAACATGTGTCCCAGGTTCGGGATATTGATGATCAGTACGATGATCGCTACAACTACGTACATGACGCCCATAATCGGAACCAGAACCTCCGTTACGTTGATGAGTCTCTTGGCCCCGCCCAGAACGATCACGCCGAAAAGCACACAGAGAATCAGTCCGATGATGAACGGCGTGGACTTTTCATGATAAAAACTGAACGCCGCGAAGGTGGACTGCAGATTGTATGCCGCCAGCATGTTGTAGCCGATCATGTAGGTAAATATGATGAAAATCGAGAAGATAACCCCGAGCCATCTCTGGCCGAGAGCATCTTTCATGTAAAATGCCGGGCCGCCCTTAGATGTACCGTCGTTGTCCTTCTTCTTATAGATCTGCGCCAGCGTTGACTCGACAAAAGCCGAGGCGCCGCCGAAGAACGCGGTGATCCACATCCAGAATATCGCTCCGGGTCCTCCGCATACGATCGCGGTGGATACACCGATGATATTGCCGGTACCGACTCTGGACGCAGTGGAAACCATCAGCGCGCCGAAAGAGGAAACGCCGCCTTCATGGGGCTTTTCCATGATAACCTTACAGGCTTCACCGAACATTCCTATCTGCAAGAATTTGCATCTGAACGTCAGATAAATGCCGCCCGCGATCAGAAGCAGCGGCACGATAAACGGCTGATAGAGAATATTACTAATCGCCAACACGATATTATCAATAGCTGTCATTGAATAAACCTCCAAATAAATATGATTGCATAGACGCAAGTGATATGATATCAAAATGCTTTATTTTTGTAAAGCATTAAGTCAGTCAAAAAAGTCCGTCTCTGTGATCACGGCCAGATTGTTGATTTTGCAGATCGTATTCACGACCGTAAATATGATCACCGCGCCGAGACTGGCTGTGGTATCGTCCTGGTCGAACCTTGGGGAGATCTCACAGATATCAAAGCCCACGACCTTGCGTGTCCGCAGGATATGTTTGATCACCGGCAGAACCACTTCCGGATCAAGTCCGATGGACTGTGTGGCGCTGACTCCCGGCGCAAAGGCCGATGAGAACACGTCGGAACAAATGGTCAGATAGGCGCTGTCATGATCAAACAGGAAAGTGTCCACCTTTTCCAGCACGGACGCGTATGCGCCCAGGTGCATGTCTTTGGCCAGGACGTACCCTACGCCCAGCTTATCCGCTGTCTTGAAGAGGCTGACCGTGTTGCTGTGCTTTTGGATGCCCATCGGCAGATAGCCGTAGTGCATTCCCCTCTCCTCGCAGATGTCCGCGATCTGTTTGAACATGGAGCCGGAGGAACTGCCGTTGTCATACGGACGCAGATCGAAGTGCGCGTCGAAGTTGATAATGCCCATATCCATCCGCTTCCCTTCCTTGTCGGCGTGAGACAGATGACCGCAGTAATGGCCAAATGTGGTCTCGTGCCCGCCTCCGAGAACGATCGGGAACAGATTCAGCTCCAGTATGCGCTCCACGGCCTCAGCCAGAATGGCCTGCCCTTCCTCCATGGAGATTTCCTGACACAGCACATCCCCGGCGTCAAACAATTTCACTTCCCTGTCAAAGGTGCACGGCAGATTCGACATCTGTTTCCTGATGAAATCCGGCGCCAGCGCGGTGCCGACGCGACCTTTGTTTCTCCTGACGCCCTGCTCACTGCAAAAGCCGATGATCGCGAACCCCAGTTTCCCGTCAAAAGGCTCTGCGTCAGAATTCAGATCCAGCTTTTCGATCCACTGGTGCCATCTGAATGTATCATAATCATCCTCACTGTCAACTCTCCCGTTCCAGTGCTCCATGGCGCTTACATAGTTTTTGAGCATCTATAGATCCGTCCTTTTCTTTAACATTGTATTTAAGGTGACCGCCTGTATCCCGGCAAAGCCAATGCCCATGATAACACATCTGATGCCGTAAGTATACAGCCCGAGCAAAAGTACCAGAATGTTGATGGCGTACATGGAATAGGCAACGGAGATCTTTTCGTTCCGCTTGTGCAGGATCATGGCGATGGTGTCCATCCCGACAGCCGTCGCCTTATTGCTGAGGCAGAAGTAATATCCGGTCCCTACCACCGCTGCAGCCAGCGCCATTTCCAGTATGGTCCCCGCCGGGATGAAGGGATTATCGCCGATTTTGCCAAGGTCGAGGATCGCGTCAATGACGGGCTGCGGCACGATGTACGTGAATACATTGAAGGCCGCGACACCGGTGACGCAGCTGAACAGGCTTGCCACAAACATATCTCTTCCCAGAAACAAAGCGCATAGTATCGCCAGAATGCACGTCACGATGGTGACCCACGCGTTGACCGGCAGGACGCAGGTAAATGGCAGCTTGCTCAGGATCATGCTGAAACTGGTGACGCCGCCATTGATGATTCCATAAGGGACCGTCACCAGAACGTAGGATCCGTTGATCAAAACCAGGCCTAATGTTATCAGTAAATATCGCTTAAGATAATGTTCCATAGAACCGATTATAACACTTTTGAAAAAAATATGTCTAAATTTCCCTTTTGGGGATTGCCATTTATTTCCAGTTGTGTTACTATTTCATCGAAAGGAAATTTATGGTAATGATGCCATTTTATTCTAGCGACGAGGTCCGCAGGTTCATATCGGAGATACGCGCTAAGCTTGCCGATCTGGCAGACGATATCGATGACGACAGCGCCCTCGATGTGATCGAGGAATATGTGTTCAAACTGCAGCGCTCAGATTCCTGCGGCTATCGAGAAAATCTGGATCTGATCCGGAGGCTTTTCTTCTCCCTGCGAAAGGAAATGGACATATTGCAGCCTCTTGTGGATGACCGGACGATCTCGGAAATCATGGTCAATGGTAAGGATGATATTTTTGTGGAGCGAAATGGCAGAATCAGCCGCGTCCCCTTGTGTTTTGATACTACAGAGGATCTGGAGGAACTGATCAGGCGCATCTCCGCGCGGGTACACCGGGAAATCAATGAACTGAATCCCATCGTTGACGCGAGACTCAGCGATGGCTCCAGAGTCAACGCGGTGTATGGCAATATCGCGCTGAACGGCCCCATCCTCACCATCCGTAAATTTCCGGAGCACGTCATGACCATGGAGGATCTGATCCGCGGAGGCACGGTCACAGAAGAAGCTGCCCGCCTGCTAAGAATATTGGTGTTTACCGGATATAACATCTTTATCTGCGGCGGCACATCTAGCGGCAAGACCACCATGTTAAATGTTCTGGCGCAGATGATCCCTTCGGATGAGCGTGTTGTTGTGATCGAGGACTCTGCCGAACTGCAGATCCGTCAGATCGACAATATCGTAAGAATGGAATGCCGAAGCGCGAATGTACAGGGCAAAGGCTCCGTGGACATGGCGCAGCTGGTCAGGACCAGTCTCAGGATGAGACCGGATCGGATCATCATTGGTGAAGTGAGAGGAAGCGAAGTCTTCGATATGATCAACGCCATGAACACCGGACACTCCGGGAGCCTGTCTACCGGCCATGCCAACAGTATCGCCGGCATGATCAAAAGACTGGAATCCATGTTTATGCAGGCTGTGGATTTTCCTGTGGAGGCCATCCGAAGTCAGATTTCAGAAGGCATCGATGTGATCGTTCACATGAGCAGGATGAAAAACGGCAGCCGCATGGTCCTGGAGATCTCTGAAATCGACAGATTAGAACATGGTGAGATTCTGCTGAACCGGCTCTATGAGTGCGATTCGGGCAGGTCTCTGGGCAGACTCGTCCATAGAGAGAAACTGGAAACCATGAACGGGAGGGTCGGCGGACAAGCCGATAGAATAGCAGATGATATACGATTACTCAATATATGAAATGAACGAGAAAGAGCGCATCTTATTTTATGTTTGCTGTTACGTATGCATCGCCTTTGCAGTATATCTGTTCTATCACAGCGCCCTGCTCTCCCTTGCCTCCGGGTTTCTCGCCCGTTACGTAAGACCATTTTATGAAACCTACCGAATCCGGCGCCGCATGAACGAGTTGTCCATGCAGTTCAGAGATCTGCTGTACAGCATCTCCGCTTCGATCGCCGCCGGACGGCAGATGCAGGAAGCCATTGTGGAAGCGCGGGGCAATTTATCCGTCATGTACGACGACGATGCGTATATTATGTCCGAGCTTTCGCATATGACCCGGTGCATCGTGGATAATCATGAAAGCGACAGGATACTGCTGGAGGATTTCGCCCGCAGAAGCGGACATGAGGATATCCGAAATTTCGTACAGGTCTACTCTACCTGCAGAAATATGGGCGGTGACCTGGAGAGAATCATATCCAGAGCATCAGCCATCATCACGGATAAAATGGACATCGAGCGGGAGATCAGCACGATTACCGCGCAAAAAAAGCTGGAAGGACGGCTGATTGCACTGATGCCGCCTGCCATGCTGCTGGCGCTCAACATGGTATCCCAGTCATACATCGCGCCGCTTTATTCTACCCTCTCCGGCAGGCTGATCATGACTGCCTGCCTGGCTGCCGGCGTCTACGGCGTATGGCTCATGGAAAAGATTTCAAACATAGAACTATGAAATTACCACTGAAGAAACAACTCATGGTCGTCATCATGGCAGGCGTACTGATGATCGCCGTCGACTTCATCTCCGGCTCCGGGGAAGGCAATCTGGTATTTAGGGACGCTGACGGAAACGTGACGATTGTCAGGCCTGAAGAGGGCGGCAAGACAGGCCATGTAATCCTGAAGGCTAAAGTCAAAGGAAAGGACGGAACCTATGAACAGAAATTTGAACTATCCGTAGACCCAAGATCAAAGGCGGATGCAGACCGGGAAGCGGCCGACGGCGATGACGCCGCAGACGGAGGCGAAGAGACATCGGCCCGGGAACTGGCTTCCTATGAAATCAGAAACGCCGTATCCGCTGTCAATGATGATATTTCCGCCAGGAAGGTAATCCTCCCTTCTACCCTATCCACTGGCGAGAAAATATACTGGAGTACCGGGAAAAAGACGAACACGATTCCATTATTATTCATCACACTAACGATTTGCATTTTTCTTTACAGAAGAACCCTGTCGTTATCTGAAAACGTCAAAAAAGCACAAAGAAACTCTATATCAAAACAACTTCCTGAGTTCGTCAACAAGCTGGTGCTCCTGCTGAATGCAGGGCTCGTCCTCAGCGCGGCCTTTGAAAAGGCGGTTGAGGAGAGCCTCGATTCAAAGAATATTGAAAATGATTATTTCTACTGCAGGATGCGTGATATCTATACGAGCGTTACGGAAACAAACAGCTCATTCAACAACGAATTCAGAGCTTTTGCAAAGGAATCCGGAAATAACAGTCTCATGCGCATCAGCAACATACTAAATGATAATATCAGCAAGGGTGTCGCGCTTACGGATAAACTTCAACGGGAAGGCGAAACATTGTGGCTGAACCGGAAGCGTGACTGTGAGGAACGCGGACGCATATCGGAGACCAAACTGACGCTGCCTCTGACATTGTTTCTGCTGGTTCTCATTGTTATCACGGTAAGCCCTGCCCTGCTGGAATTATAAAAAATGCGGCGCTGCCGCGGGAAAGGGGTATTTTATGAACAAACGAGGGATGGAACTGGTTCAGGTGGCGATTCTCGTAGCCATAGCTGTGGCGATCGGATTGATTTTTAAGACCCAGATCACGGATTTCGTGAACGAAACCTTCAAGGGACTGGACAATTTTAACTGATGTTGTCGAAACGCGGGACATATATGATCGAAGCGGCTGTCGTGCTGCCGATCGTTATCATCACTGTGCTGACCGTGGTCCTCGTGCTGGCACGCTGCTATGAACGCTCAGAAGCCCGCAGCACGATGCACAAAGACCTGTACGGCAGTGACAGAACGGAAGCGTCAGTAGTCATCGGAGATGAAACGATACGCAGCAGCCATCACGTTAGCAATGGAGTCCGCTATGTTTTGAAGGTGCAAAAGGCAAAGGAGCTGATCAGTGATGATCAATAAAAAAGGCAGTTCGGCAGTTTTCTTATGCGTTATCGCTGCTTCAATAATGTCTATCTCACTGGCCTTTGTTTACGCCTCACACAGCCAGACCGTTGACAGTTATGTCCGCGGCGCGGCCTCTTTGGGCGGAGATTCGGTGATCTCAGAATTCGACGATTATGTCCTGCGGGAATACGGCCTATTCCTCCTCCAGGGAAATGACAGCAGCCTGTCTGCCAAGTTCAGGAACTACCTGTCATATTCCCTGGATGTCCTCAACGACGCGGAAATCGCGGAATGCTCTGTGTCAGCAGGACGATACAACGTCTCAGGCCTGGAGGATATACAGACCCAGATCAACACGTACATGAAAACCGTGGGCATAGCCGACAAGCTCGGCGATCAAGACCGCAAATCCAATGAAATGGACTCCCATACACTCAGGCACGGGCCGACTATCGTCTCCCTGCCCTCCCGGCAGATTCCTGAGCAGAACCTGATCACCAAGGCCGAAAACGCAATATCGAACATCAAAGACCCGGAACAGATCATCAAACGCAGTGCTGACAAATATCTCATCAATGAATACATTATGGGGATATTCAATAACGATTCGGAAGCGAGATCCGAGGAACATTTCTTCAGAAATGAAGTGGAATACATCCTATCCGGCAAGCATTCCGATGAAGCAAACGTCAAAAAAACTGACCTGGCGTTAAAGGCCATCCGATTCCCGACGAATCTGGCGCACATTTACTCTGACCCCGAAAAGGTCGAGGCCATCGCTGCCGCGGCGGAGATCATAACGCCCGGTCTGCTGGGAACCGTGACGCAGGCCGGAATTGCTTCGGTATGGGCGGCGGCGGAATCTGTCAATGATGTCAGGCTGCTGCACGCAGGCTGCAAGGTCCCTGTCGTCAAGGACGGCGCCTCATGGGCGCTGGATCTGGATGGTTTGTTGAATAAAGATACCGACAAATTATTCAAGCCCGAAGTCAACAAAGGCCGTTTATATGACGATTACCTGAGAATACTGCTGTTTATCGAGGATGACAACGTAAAGACCGCCAGGATACTTGATCTGATACAGATCAACATGCGAAAAAATCATGACAGCGCATTCCTCATCGAAGAGTGCTGCACCGGTATTTCCATAGAGACAGAGATAAATGACCGATCACATAGATTTGATAAGACATATCAACAACCGACGTACTAACAACAGACATTTCGCTAACAAAAGTGGGTTCTACACTCTTGAGGCCGCTTTGATCCTCCCCCTGGTGATTCTGGCCGTCATCTCTCTGGCGTACTTTATACGGATCGAATCTGTCTGGGAAAATATTATGTATGACGCTCTGGATGAAAGCACTTACTCAGCGTCGAGAGCCTATGGCAGTCCGACAGAGCTTGACTCCATCCCTAAAATCAAACGGCGCATCAATCAAGAAAACACCGGGTTATCATACCTGAAGATCACGGGCGTTTTGGACCGGTACACAGACCGATATGCGGATCAGCTCACCTGCTATACGGTCAAAGCCGGCATGAACATTCATCTTCCGGCGGGGTTTTCCAGATCGCTGGACTTCAAGGGCCGCGTGAAGTACCGGGGTTTTAAAGGGCTTCGTTACGAGTCAGCCGGTATGGGTACAGAAGGACTGGAATCCGATGTTCCTGAAGACCCCGTCTGGATTTTTCCCCAGTCAGGTGAACGCTACCACATTGAGTCCTGTACGTATGTGAAAGCCACTGTCAAGGGATACATTCTGACGCCCGCGCTGAAGCGGAAGTACCATGACTGTGAGATGTGTCATTCGGAGGAATTGCCTGCCGGGGCGTTGGTATTCTGCTTCACCGGAGAAGATACCGCATATCACCGCGGAAACTGCCGCAGCATCAAACGGCACTACTCCGTCATCAACAGGTCCGAAGCCAAGGAAAAGGGATACACCCCGTGCAGCAAATGCGGCGGCGGTGAATCACTGTAATGAAAAACAGACGAATGACAGGAGCAAATAACAGGAGTGAACAATATGTGGGAAAACAATCATTACCGGATCACGCTCAAAGAAGACTCGATCCATGACTACGAGAAGATCATGCTGACATCCGGAGAATGCGGTTTTTTGCTGCCGATGGTATTCATCAGTGAAAACGGCAGCGAAACGGCGTATTACAAGTGCAGCGGGTTTTCTGCCATTTCAACATACAGCATCGAACGAACAGACGATGCCCTGTTTATTCTGGAGAAAGTTCTGCTGATCCTCAGCCATGTGGCGGAATACCTGATCAGTCCCGCCAGAATGACGCTGACGAATGAAACGGTTTTTTATTCGGCCGAGATGTCCGAGATCAAAATCGCTTACGTGCCTCTTTGCGGGGATTCCATCAGTCTCAGACGAAACCTGATCAGATTCATCGCGCAGATCAAGGCCGATATCAATGACGGCCACGGCGCCTATCTGGACAAGATCGCCCGTCTGATACACTATGAGAATTACAGAATCGATGACATCATCGATCGTGTTGGCCTTTTGAAGCGGGAGCTCTATTCAAAAACCAGCGCTTCTTCGTAAAGAACCAGCATGCCGGTACGAGATACATGTAGAACGCCCACGGCAGGGCCCCGATGCCTACGCCAAAGAACGTCAAAGGCACCGAGCAGGCGATGCACCACGGAATGAGCCCGACGATGATGATGACGGTGTTTTCCATGTCTATGGCAAGCTCCTGTCTGGTTCCGCCTGTACTCAGGTACGGCCCCGTCAACAGATCA
The DNA here is from genome assembly GCA_030530285.1 of Bacillota bacterium. Taxonomy (GTDB): domain Bacteria; phylum Bacillota; class Clostridia; order Peptostreptococcales; family Anaerovoracaceae; genus Lentihominibacter. Next base: position 17,792 of record JAUMVD010000025.1, read on the forward strand.
TTGCACATGAGGGTCGCAATGGTCTGATTGCAGAATACGAAACATGTGGCTACGCTGACAAAAAACGTAACCGCCAGCCTGCCTGCTTTGGTGCAGCATTGTTCCAGATAGTCCAGGAGACTTCTGAGCATGTCCGTACAGGTAAAGATCCCCGAATACGCGCACGATATGACCAGTATGGCGGCGATCTCCAGCATGGAGCATAATCCTCCGCCGTTGAGGATCGTCCCCAGCCCGTCTCCGGAAGCGTGATATCCGATAAAAAGTATCTTGATGATCTCAATCAGACTGACTTTTTCAACCAGCCATGCGATGGCCACACTGCTCAGTATGCTGACGCTGATGGACTGTATCACGCCTACCTTCAGCAGCGGCAGAAGCAGCATCAGTACCGCCGGCAGAAATCCCCAGGGCGATAAGGTGAATTCGTTTTCAAAAGCCTGAACGATTTCCGTGTCCACGTGACTGATAGGATGCATGAAGGACAGAACGGCATACAGAACTACCGTGATCCCAAAAGGCAGCGCGGCGGTCTTCATCATGAGCTTGACGTTCTCCATGATGTCGGTTTTGGTCACCCCGGCCACCATGTTGGCGCTGGAAGAAACCGGAGACCCTCTGTCGCCGAAATAAATGCCTGACATCACTACGCCGGCAGTGATCAGCGGATCAACCCCTCCGCTTCTGGCCAGGGCCATGAAGATTACCCCCAGTGTTCCCGCGACACCAAAAGACGTGCCCAGCGCGTAGCTGAGCAGACAGGACAGCAAAAACGCGATGATCAAAAACAGCGGCGGCACGATGACCTTCATGCCGTAATATACAAAAATGGTTATGGTGCCGGATATTCTCCAGGCCGCCGTGATGAAGCCGATGATCAGCATCACTTCAATCACCACCAGCGAATCCTTGATAGAACCCCAGCTCCATTTAGACAGTTCCCTGATCCCTTCACCAAATCCGCTGCCGCGTTCCTTGAGCTTTTTCAGCCCCAGCGAAGTAAATAGCAGCAACCCAAAAAGCAATGGCAAAACCATTGAATATCCAAGGACTAATGTAACTATCATTCCTGCGATAAACAGGATAAAAACAACTATTAAACCCATCGTTTCAGGCTGCCCGGCAGCTTATCGAACCTTAAATCTCACGCCGAGATCCTCGGCGATTTTTCTGCACTTTTCGATGGATTCCCGGCTCAGACTGCCGCTGACCACCGATACGGCCACGTCGTTAACATGTTCTCTGACGTTTTTGATATACTCAAGTATCGCGTCATATGACTTGATCCCGAATCTCGGGTGACAAAGTGCTTCATAACTCTCCGCATCCGCTTCATTCAGGCTGACGGAAACAGAATCAACGATTCCATCCAGCCATTTCGTAGTATCTTCTCCCCATATCAGATCAGCCAGACCGTTTGTGTTGATCCTGATCGGTATTCCGTAAGCGGCTTTGATATGTTTTGCCAGCTGCAAAAGCTCCGGAAGGCGTTCCGTCGGTTCTCCATAACCGCAGAACACTGCCTCATCATAATCTCTCACCGGCCAGTTTCTCAGCTCGGCCTTAACCTCCTCTATATCGGGATCCCTATCAAGTACCAGCGAGTCCGCATTGCCAAGGCTGTCGGTAAAATTCCTGATACAAAACTCACACCTGTTTGGACACTTATTGGTGAGATTGATGTAAAGACCGCCGAAATAATCGTAAACAATGGACATGATGCCCCTCCTTCCAATACAACCTCTATTATGAACGATTGACAGTTTTGTTTCAAGGTTCACTTTGACTCACGTTTCTCATCCGCTTCGCCTAAGTGGCATTTCTCACCTGCTTCGCCTGCACGGCATTTCTCACCTGCTTCGCCCACACGGCATTTCTCACCGAAATAAATAAACTATGCCCTTTTGCGGCGTTATCGGTGGAGTTTGACCGGATCAAATTTGCCCGCTCATGAAGAAACCCCACCTAAATACCGCGCCCATGCTATTGTCCGGTGGGTTTCGAGTCATTTGCTACACCGGATTGCTGTCAAAATGCTTCCATCGGTGGAAAACCCATGAAAATGAGTTTTACATCTAATTACATCTAATTTCGTCTAATTTCTTCTGATTTCTTCCCTGATTCTGACCGGGCGGAGCAAAAGAAAAAAGGACTTTCGCATTCCGTGCTGAATGCGAAAGTCCTTTTGATTTGATTCGTTTCAGTCCTGTGTTCCGGTCCTGTTCTTAAGCTCTTACAGCTCTACCGGTGTGATCGTAGGTTCTTCCCACCAAGGCTTGTATTCCTTTACTGGAGGCTGTTCCTTGTAATACGGATCGTCGTAAACGATTCTTCTCTCGATGGTGATCTCCAGTTCCTTAGCATACTCCAGATACTTGTCGTTTGCTTCAGGAGTGAGCTCGGCTGATGAGATGAAACCTGTCTGATCCAGCTGATCGTTGACGAAGAGCTTTGTGAACAGGAAACCGCCCTGTCCTGTCAGATACTGTTCGCCGGTTACGCCGAATTTCTCGTATGATTCAACAAATCCAGGCGCGAAGAGGTGTGACTCTACTCTGACATCCTTGCCGTCTTTCTTACCCATAGCTTCAACGACGAAAGCGCCCGTATCCGATACGAGTCCTTCTTCGATGATTTCTTTGATCTCGTGGGTGAAACGCGGAGGGTTCGGCAGATACTTGAGGATGATCTCGTGAGTGTTTACGGTCTGGCCGTCGATTTCTACCGGATCTCTCTTAAGCAGTCCGGCTCTGGCCAGAGGTTCTGCGAATTCGATGCCTACGCCGCCATACTTAAAGTAAGCGTTCTTGCAGCCCTTAAAGAGGTCGTCGGCTCTCATTCCTACGTAGAACGGTTCGTCATGAGCGTGTTCAACGAATCTTACCGGATATCCTACATAGTCATAAGTTCTCTCGATCGGAAGTGAGAACGGCTTCGTGTTGACCATCTTGCCGTCGATCCATGCTACCGGCAGGTCGTCCATGTCGTTGAGCGCTGTTACCGGTGACCACCAGTAAGGCTGGAATCTCTTCGCTTCGACACCTTCATATACCATCATGTAAATGCTGTCACACTCATCGATATCTTTCATCGTATCTCTGGCAACGACGCACATGGTTCCCGGAGCGGAGCCTGTACCCATGATCGCCAGCTTGCCGATTTCCTTGAACTTCTCATTATATTCAGTAAGCAGTCTGTACATGCACTTTTCCCAGGTATCTTCGAAGCCTTCAGGAGCAGCAAAGTCCTGATAATTGCACTTTGCTTCCAGGGCCGCGTCAATGACATTCTTTCCGAATGCCAGAGGCAGAGCGTTGACTACCAGGTCGCATCCTTCGATCAGCTTAACGATCTGAGCCTTATCTGAAGCATCGCAGAAGAATCCTTCGGCCTTGTTGAGCGCGGCTGCCAGTTCCTTGGCTGCTGCCTCATCGTAGTCGGCGCAGATGATCTTATCTACGTTTGGTTCCAGATCCAGTCTCTTGGCGACTGTAGTGCCCTGTGCACCTGTTCCCAGTACTAATACTTTCTTACCCATAAAAAACATCTCCTTTATCATTTTCTCTTAGCATTTTTATCTCTACAAAAATTATCTATCAATACAACAGCAAAGGCTATAGCTGTTTTTTATCAGTTATCGCACTTTTTGACTAAAATTTGACTATATAGCGGCGGGAGTATATAATTTATGCCATGGAAATATCAAAACCTGCACTCAATTATATCAACGACCTGCCATTTGAAGCCGAGCTTTGCCGCATCGGCAAGCAGCTTCCTCACAGGCACAGTACTGAACTGGAGCTGGTTTATTGTCTCAAAGGCAGCATTCACCTGATCGCGTCCGATCAGGATTTTGTCATATCCGAAGGACAGCTTCATTCTATCGACTTCGGAGATATCCATTATCTCAACGGAGAAGAAGACAACCTGACGCTCATATTCCACATCGATCTTTCGGCCATGCCGAACTGGGAGGATCTGCGGTATGTTTTCTTCGCTTGTGAAAGCATCCACTGCTACCCTTATCAGCAGCCTGCCATGGAGAGAGTCAAGGATATCATTCTCTCTTTATCCTATATTTATTTCACCGGAAATCACATCAGCGCGGACGAGTGTTTCAAGCCTTTGCATGAACTCATCGACACGCTGTTTACGTATTTCAACTGGTTCAACTACGAAAACCAGGACGAATACATGAATCGGGATCTGTATGACCGATTCACCCGGGTACTGGCGTATATCGTCGATAACTATCGCCAGAAGATCACCGTTTCACAGCTTGCGGCCATGGAACACATGAATAAGAACTATTTTTCTCAATTTATCAGCAAAACGGTCTTTTCAAGTTTCAGTAATATGGTAAAATACATACGCTGCTACCAGGCGGAGACACTGCTCCTGACCACGGACAGATCCATTGCGGGGATTTCCTATGACTGCGGGTTCAGTGATCCGAAATATTTCTACGCGGCCTTCAAGGATCTGTGGCATCTGACGCCTACCGAAGACCGTGAGAGATACCGAAGGCAGTATGAAGAAGCGATATTGGAGCAAAATGCCTCGAAATCTCTGCCGGCGCCGGAAGCGGCGGATACGATCAGAGATTATATCACCAAGTGGCATCTTGCCAAAACATTCAGATAGAAAGACATCATCAAAGACAATATCAAAGACATTAGTGAAGACATTATAGAGGTGGCGCGATGGAAATCATCAGAAAATGGAACTCGGTAAGCCTGATCATCAGGATCATTTGCGGACTCATCTTAGGCGCGGTTCTGGGACTTCTCATTCCCAAGGCAACCGGCATAGCCGTACTGGGAGAGCTCTTTGTCGGGGCGCTGAAGGCGGTAGCGCCGATACTGGTACTCATCCTCGTATCCTCCTCACTGGCAAACGCCAAGGGCGGACAGGCCGGCAAGTTCCGTACTGTCATCATTCTGTATCTGCTCAGCACCATGACAGCCGCCGTTCTCGCCGTGATCATAAACTTCCTGTTCCCTACTTACATACCGCTGGAAGGCATTACCGCTTCGGATGAATACACAGCGCCAAGCGGCATGGCCGAAGTCGTGACCAATCTGCTTAAGAGCATCGTCGCAAATCCTGTGGACGCTGTCCTGAATGCCAATTACATCGGTATCCTCTTCTGGGCGGTGATTCTGGGGCTTGCGCTCAAACACGCCTCACCCGGCACCAAAGCGCTGCTTACTGATCTGGCCGAGGCCCTCTCTAAGATCGTCCGCGGCATCATCAGCTGCGCTCCGTTCGGTATTCTGGGGCTGGTATTCAATTCCGTTTCCACCAGCGGCCTGGATATCTTCCTGACCTATGGACATCTGGTGGGCGTACTGGTGGGCACCATGCTCATCACGGCCTTTGCTCTGAACCCTCTCATCGTCGGGCTCGTGCTGAGGCACAACCCGTATCCGCTGGTGCTCAAGTGCATCAAAACCAGCGGCATCACGGCATTCTTTACCAGAAGTTCGGCTGCGAATATCCCCGTCAATATGGAGCTTTGCGAGGAGCTGGGTCTGGATGAGGATATGTACTCCGTCTCGATCCCTCTGGGGGCCACCATCAATATGAACGGCGCGGCCATAACCATCACAACGTTCTCACTCTCAGCGGCGTATACCATGGATGTACACGTGACATTGGTCATGGCGATCGCGCTGAGTTTCGTGGCGGCATTTTCGGCTTGCGGCGCCTCAGGTGTTGCCGGCGGATCGCTGCTTTTGGTCCCTCTGGGCTGCTCCCTCTTCGGGGTGGCTCCTGACATTTCCATGGCCATCGTCGGCGTAGGTTTCATTATCAGCGTAATACAGGATTCCATGGAAACCGCTCTGAACTCTTCCGGAGACGCCATATTCACGGCTACCGCCGAATTCAGACAGTGGAAAAAAGAAGGACGCAAGCTGCCTCTGTAACGGCTGCCTGCGTCCCTGATCACTCATGAGTTTCTCATCATCTGTTATTTGGTCTTTGTCTTTTTCTTTTCTTTTTTCTGTTCCCGTTCGTCCAGATATTTGATCAGATCCTCACGTCTGGCCGTGATCTCATCCGGTGCCAGAACGTGATATTCCTCCATATCCGGAAGCAGGTCGATATAGACGCTGTCAAACTGTTCCCGGGCCTTTGCGATGATCTCCTTATGCATGGCCTTGAGCTTCACCAGATCCACCACGTTGCCTGCAGGGAGGAAATAGATCTCCGCCCATACCTTGCGGCCCGTCTTGATAATATCGATGTCGGTGATCTCGCAGCCTTCTCGTCCCAGGATGTCCTCGCAGCTGGCCTTGACCTTCTCGCGGATCTCATCATCCGGCGCGAACAAAACGAGGCTGCGCAGGGAGTCGAATATCATCTCGATCGGTTCTCTGACCAATATCACCGCCAGAATAATGGCGATACCCGGATCCACATAAGGGCAGATAAAGGACAGCGGCGTGCGCATCAGAAGCAGGTTGATCAAAAACGCGCAGCCTACTCCCAGCGTGCTCAGCGCATCCAGTTTCCAGATAAACAGTTCCGCCTTGATGGATGGCGATGAATATTTCTTTTGGAACCGGTTGAGAACCAGATACATGATCACGCATCCCGCGGAGACCGCAATTTCAAAGGCCGCCAGCACCGATGCGTCCACCTCGTTTCCGCCCGACAGGATCGATTTCACGCAGTTCAGAACCAGCACCACATCGACGCCCAGCAGGATGCAGTACTTGATCAGCACGAACAGTGACTCCACCTGGGCGAATCCGTAGGGTCTGCGTTTCGTCGTCGGTTTATAGAGCAAAGGCACCAACAGGATAAACGGTCCGATCATCACCAGGTCGGCGATGTCATAGACACAGTCCATGAGGACCGCCTTAGATCCCGTATATATGGCAAAGAATATCTCGGCCAGCAGGAATAGAATGCTGCCGGCCAGAGATAAATTCAAAATCTTTTTTTCTGTTTTGAGTTTTCGGTCTTGTTGTTCCATAACCCTCCTTCGGGCTGTTATTCCATGATCTCCCAGGTCTTTTTGATCTTGGTATCCAGGGTAATGCCCAGTTCTTCAGCATAGCGGAAGTATTCGTCAACCTGCTCATCCGAAAGCATATCGGAGGAGATCACACCGGTGGTACCCTGGAATTTGTCGTTGATGAACAGCTTGGAGAACAGGTATCCGCCCTGCCCTGTCAGGTACATTTCTCCCGTCATCTTCGCTCGTTCAAATGACTCTACGAATCCCGGAGCGTTGACATGGACCTCAACCAGGATGCCTTCGTCATCCTTGCGTCCATAGGCTTCAATGACCATGCAGCCTGAGTCCAGTGCCATGCCTTCATCCACAAATGATTTGATTTCCTCTTCATATTTCGGCGCGTGCGGCAGATGACTCAGCACGAAATCGAACGGCACGATCTTCTGCCCATTGAAGTCTTCTTCTTCATGGCTGAGGAGTCCCGCTTCATAAAGCGGCGCCGCGAAATCCATACCTGCGCCTGCATATTTGAAGTAAGCGTTTTTGCAGCCTTTGAAATGCGTATCCGCATTGAAGCTGTACTGCAGCGGCTCATCGTGGCAGTGCTCTCTGAATGTGATCCTCGTTTCCATGTATGGATACTGTCTGGTGATCGGTCTGCCAAAGGCCGGCGTGTTGATCAACTTGCCTTCCTCAAAGGCCAGCGCCATTTCACTCATGTCCGTAAGGGCTGTGATCGGTGACCACCAGAATGGCTGGAATCTCTTGGCAATGGCGCCTTCCCATACGAAGTTGTAGATCGTGTCGCACTTATCCAGATAGCGCATGGCGTATTTGGTCGCCGCGCAGATCAGTCCCGGCGCGGATCCTGTGCCGAATATGGCCAGCTTGCCGATCTCCTCAAATTTCGGGCCGTATATTTCGAACATGGCTCTGATGCTTCTGTACCAGTTAAGGGTATCCGGGTCCTGAAATTCCGGTTCGTCTCCGGCTGCGATGGCCTTTTGCCCCAGCTCACTTTCGGCCCACATCTCACCCAGAGCTGTGGTGCCCGCGTAATCCTGATAGTTCGCTTTCACGATCAGAGCGGCATCCAGAACATTCTTCGTGCATTCCAGAGGAAGTCCGTTAAGAATCAGGTCTACGCCCTCAGCGGCGGCCACGATGCTGTCCAGATCGTGGGCATCGACAAACGCCCCCTTCGCTTTGGTCAGCTGGCTTACGATGCTGTCCACAGCCTCCTGATCATAATCGGCGCAAATGATCTCGCCGACCTCCGGCTCGGCATCCAGTTTTCTGGCTGCTGTACTTCCCTGTGCTCCTACGCCTAATACTAGAATTTTTTTCATGATCTCACCTCTTAAAGAATTCCTATGATAGTTTTACGCAAATGCCTGATCCACGTTGATGATAACTTGATACCTGTCGTCTACTGCCGCTATGGCTTCTTTGAGTTCCGCTACGGATTCGTCCTTTGCGGCCATATATTCAGGCTTTATTACGATGTCAAAAATAACGTGCTGGTGGTTTTTACCCGGAATGATGCGCACATCGTGATAGCTCTCTACACTGTCCATTTGATCCACGGTTTCCGATATGATCTTGTCCATCTTGATTCTGACGGGGTCGTCCATCACGATGGGATCAACATGCCCCGCCGCATCGATATGCAAACGGGCTTTGAGGTCGCGTTCCACCTGATCGATGGCCGCGTGGGCGGACATGAGATCTGTGCGTGAATCCATCTGCGCGTGGAACGATGCGAATTTCCTTCCGGGACCGTAGTTATATATGATGATATCGTGCGTATCCATGATTTCGGGCTGCTGCAGGATGATATCCCGCATCTCGCCGACCATTTCCTGGTCGACGGGCTCTCCGATGAGCGGGCCTACGGTTTCTCTGATGATGCTGATGCCGGTCCACAGAACAAACAGTGATACGAGGCAGCCCATATATCCATCCAGATCGATGCCGGCAAATTGATGGATCAGCATACTCGCAACGATGGCTATCCCTGTGATGCAGTCATTTCTGTTATCCACCCCTGCGGCGATGACAGGCAGGGACCCGATATGTTTGCCCGTGGCGATGGTAAACAGCGCCTGGGCTCCTTTTACCAGTATCGCGGCGCACATGAATATCACCATGGCCCATGAGAAATCAGTCGGTTCAGGATGCATGCACTTCGTGATCGATGATCGCATGAGCTGGTATCCTACGATAAGAATGATCACAGCCACCAGAAGGCTGGCCAGATATTCAACTCTGGCGTGCCCGAAAGGATGTTTCCGGTCGGCCGGTTTCCTGGAAATATGGGAAGCCACCAGCGTGATGCAGGCCGCCAGAGAATCGGCAAAATCGTGGAACCCGTCCGCGACGACCGCAATGGAGTTGATCATGAATCCCAGAATTATTTTCGTAATACAAAGAACACTGTTGACGATAACGCCCAGTGTCCCTGTTAGTTTCGTATACCCGCCTCTGACATCGGGATCTTTGTAGTTCTCATAGTCCTTGACAAATGTCCGCCACAGAAATACTTTCATGGCTGTATTATAACACAGATGTTGACATGTATTATGAATTACGTAAAATTTAAATGGAGGTGCTCGATATGAATTACGGAAAGAAATTCAGATATATTCTGACCGCTGCGGCAGGAATGATGATCGCGATCATCGGTATCGCATATAAGACGGGATACTTCTCCGGTCACGAAGGAAACAGCGCATACGGTCTGGTCGTCTGTGGTCTTGTCATCATGGTTTACGGTCTCGCAAAGCTCCACCAGACGCCTTGATCGTTTCATTGACTATGCTCTAAAAAAATCTATACTCTTAAAAAAAAGGCTGCTGCACTATTACCTAGTGCAGCAGTCTCTTCTGCTAATCCAATCAGTCAGGATTATTTACTTAAGAATTCATCCATCGATGCTGCGGCAACTTTACCTGCGCCCATGGCCTTGATGACTGTAGCAGCTCCTGTTACAGCATCTCCGCCGGCGAAGATTCCGTCACGGTTTGTTGCAGCTTCGTCATCAGTTCCGATTCCGCCCTTCTTGTTGGCTTCCAGCTGATCTGTAGTATCCAGAATGAGCGTGTTGAGCTTAGTTCCGATGGACATGATAACCATGTCTACAGGGATCTCGAAGTTGGATCCTTCGATCGGAATTGGTCTTCTTCTGCCTGAAGCATCCGGCTCACCCAGTTCCATCTGTACACATTCGATCGCCTTGACGTTGCCGTCTTCATCTCCCAGAATCTGAACAGGGTTGTTCAGCAGCTTGAAGATGATGCCTTCTTCTACAGCGTGGTGAACTTCTTCGGCTCTTGCCGGCAGCTCTTCCATACTTCTTCTGTAGATGACATAGACTTCCTTGGCTCCCATTCTCTTGGCGCATCTGGCAGCATCCATAGCTACGTTTCCGCCGCCTACGATAGCGATTCTGTCACCGTGCATGATAGGAGTATCATACTCAGGCAGATACGCTTTCATCAGGTTGATTCTGGTCAGATACTCGTTTGCTGAGCAAACGCCGATCAGGTTCTCGCCAGGGATGTTCATGAAGGAAGGCAGACCTGCGCCGGTTCCGATGAATACGGATTCGAAACCTTCTTCTTTCATGAGCTCGTCTACTGTAATCGCTCTTCCTACTACTGCGTCCGTTACAAACTTGACACCCTTGTCTTCCAGTTTCTTTACTTCAGCAGCAACGATTTCCTTAGGAAGTCTGAACTGAGGGATACCGTAAACCAGTACGCCGCCAGTCTTGTGAAGAGCTTCAAATACGGTTACTTCGTAGCCTTTGTTTACCAGATCGCCTGCGCATGCCAGTCCTGCAGGACCCGCGCCGATGATCGCTACTTTATGTCCGTTTGTTTCTACCGGCTGGATTTCCTCATCACCGTAGTGAGCGGCATGCCAGTCAGCAGCAAATCTTTCCAGTCTGCCGATGGCTACAGGTTCGCCCTTTGCGCAGCGAACACATACGCCCTGGCACTGGTTTTCCTGAGGGCAGACACGTCCGCAGATAGCAGGCAGTGAACTGTCTTCAGAAATAATCTGATACGCTTCCTCGAATTCCCCGATTGCGATCTGCGCGATGAAATCAGGAATCTTGATGTTTACAGGGCATCCTGAAACGCATGGCTTTTTACGGCAGTTGAGACATCTCATCGCCTCTCTGATGGCCATTTCTTCAGTGTATCCTTCTGCAACTTCCAGGAAGTTTTTGTTTCTAACGTCTGGTGCCTGTTCAGGCATTGGGTTCTGTTCTTTTACGAGATTAATCATGGTAACGAACACCTCCTGTCAATCTGCATACATGAGCCCTGTCTTCGGCTTCCTGTTCTTTGTAGTAGTTTGATCTCTTAATGAGGTCATCCCAGTCTACCAGTGAACCGTCGAATTCCGGACCATCAACACATACGAACTTGTCCTCTCCGCCGATCTTGCATCTGCAGCCGCCGCACATTCCTGTACCGTCGATCATGTAAGCTGTCAGTGATGCGATGGAGTGGATGCCATAATCTGAAGCCATCTTGCAGGTGAACTTCATCATCATAGGAGGTCCTACCGCAACGATTTCATCGTATTCCTTACCGGATTCGATGAGCTCTTTCAGTTTGTCGGTAGTGAATCCCTTCTCACCGTATGAACCGTCATCTGTCATCATGTAAAGGTTGTCAACGCCGGCTCTGAATTCATCCTCGAGGATGACCAGATCCTTGCTCTTGAAACCCGAAATCATGTCTACTTCGATACCGTGGTCATGCATTCCGCATGCCAGAGGATATGCCAGCGCGTTTCCTGTACCGCCGCCGACGACACAGACCTTCTTCAGGCCTTCCATGTTTGTCGGCTTGCCGAGAGGACCAACGACGTCCTGCAGATATTCGCCTTCCTGCAGCTGTGACATGAGCATCGTCGTTCTGCCTACTGCCGCGAAGATCAGGTCGATGGTTCCTGCTTCTGAGTCGTGTCCTGCCATGGTGAGAGGAATTCTCTCACCGAATTCGTCTGTGATCAGTATGACGAACTGTCCAGGCTTTGCCTTGCGAGCTACGAGAGGAGCTTCAATTACAAGCCAGAACATGTTATCGTTCAACTGTCTTCTTTTTACTACTTTAAACATTGAATCTACTCCTTTCTTTAGTTGTTCTCAAGGCTTTTTTTCTGTGCTACCAGCTTCTTGTATCTTTCGAGAGCGAACTTCTCTGCTTCTGAGAAGAGCTGTTCTGCTCTTTCCGGATTCTTGAGCTTCAGCGAGTTATATCTAACTTCTCCCATGAGGAAGTCTTCATAGTTGTCTGTTGGAGGTGCACTGTCAACGGAAAGCGGATTCTTCTTTTCTGCAACTGCTGCAGGGTTGTATCTCAGCAGGTTCCAGTATCCGGCTCTTACAGCGTCCTTCATTTCGAGCATAGCCTTGTTCATGCCCTTCTTAACTCCGTGGTTGATGCATGGAGCGTAGCAGATGATCAGTGATGGACCATCGTAAGCTTCTGCTTCCTTGATTGCCTTCAGAGTCTGTGCAGGGTTAGCGCCCATCGCTACCTGAGCTACATATACATAGCCGTACGCGATAGCGATCTGAGCCAGGTTCTTCTTCGTTACAGCCTTACCAGCTGCCGCGAACTGTGCTACAGCTCCGATTGGAGTTGACT